>CAYIGE010000029.1:0-9358 GCA_964362835.1 Candidatus Woesearchaeota archaeon | reverse complement strand
CGCAAATCAAAAGTATCTTGGCTGTAGCCTTCAGAATTCCCACTCCAAACTGCTCCTTTTAAATTATTTTCAGAAATATAGACATTCTCGTCAGTTAGGTTAGTCTGTTTTCGAGAATGTCTATTAGATAATCCCGAACGAAATATAACTAAATCCTCGGGATTATCTATATCAATTTTATCAATCACGCTGGGAGCGGGAATTGAACCCGCAACCCCATAAGGGCACCGTGTATCAAGCGATTGCAATAACCATTCTGCCATCCCAGCATGACTCTCTCTAGAATTAACCGAAATATTTAAATACTCTCGAACATCACATATATTATCATTGTGTATCAAACGATTGAGTTCAGCCATTCTGTTCAAACCCTTTTTTATTTTTTCATTATTATTGTTAACAGAGATATTTATATAATCAAACGACCTGTTTAAAACATAGTTCGTCAGGACATCTTGCATTACCATTGATGCTACATCCATAGCATCTTTTTCATCATTCAAACCAATAGTTTCGTATTTATCCTTCTCGATTAAACTATTCCATCTTCTCACCAAAACAACATCATTAGAAACATCTACGTCATAAATTTTACCTTCATAACCTGTAATTTCTTCTATGGTCTTTACCCTAACAAAATCGTTATCATAATCAAGAAAATATATATTTTTACCTTCACCAACTAATTCATATATTTCTGTAATTGGTATCAATCCAAAGTCTTGTTTATCAACACCAGCATAAACTCTATGCTTCTCACTAACCATTAACTCACTACCATCATCAAGAATAATCTTATACATCTCCCCATTATTATCAAATTCCTGCTTTGCAATAGGAACTTCCCATTCAACCTTTTTAGTTTCCTGATTTAATGTAGCAACTTTTTCATTCCCTAAATCCGCAAAATACTTCCAGCCATCTTCTGTTAAGATTTCAGTTTGATTATCATAGCACTGCCCGTTTGACAAATTAGTTAAGAATACCTTATTATACCGATTGTCAACTATATCTGTAAATACAGCAATAATCTCTTCACCATCATACTCGTACACTTCAATTTGCGGAATGCCATTAATTACTCTAGGAAAAATAGTAATATCATTCTCGCTCGTTAAGTTCTTCTCAAACTTAACACGAACATACTCCCCATCAGAAATAGTCTCGCTCCAAGTTCCATCAAGCTTACGAGTTTCATTATAGATATTTGAAATAAATCCCCTAGTCTCATTCAAATGTTGAGCATCAATTATCACGATTATATTAAAAGTCTGATTGCTTAAACGAGGCGCAATCCAAGAGACATAATCATAATATCCATCAGTATTTGTATCATTAATAGAATAAACTCCTATCTTAGAATCATTCTCAACCCATTCTATATCAATTTGCGAAGAATTAGTCAACTTCAAACCATCAGAAAGATTTGTAAAAACAAGAACATTTTCATAATGCACATCTTCTGGACTTGAAACAAAAACCCTCTTAGATGTAGAATCTAAAGCAATTTCAGAAGCAACAGGAGCATCAGTATAATATTCAACTTCAACCCCAAAATCATTCTCGTTTAAAGAAACATTAATTTCCTGAACTTCTTCAGAATTGGAAACAACTCTTCCAGTAAATCTAAAAAAACTAAATAATCTAGACAATAAAGATTTTTCACCAATCTTAAAATCTGCGGTAACATCTCCAGTTATTCCAATAGTTAAATTTTCAGAAACATTTTCTTGAGGCAAAACATTATTTTTATTAGAATTCAGAGAAGCAATTTCCTCATCCGATAAAGACTCAAGTTCAATATATTCATTCAAATCAATCTTATCAAAAGTAATATTTTCGGCACTTGCCGGAATCTGAACAACTAAATTAATGCTATCATTTACATCAAAAGCCACAGTCTTAACCCAACGAACAGGTTGTCCAATTACTGCATTAAATTGAGTAGTATTTACAGAAACAGCACTTTCATTTAAAGTAGTAGTAACATTGGTAACATTTCCAATAATAGTTTGATTAGTCTCATTCAAGCCAGTCAAGTTCCCAATAATTGAACCATTAACAATTATAGAAATATTACTTTCAGAATCATTCACAAAAACAGTTTCATTAATATTCTCAACATCGTTAACCTCTTCAACAGTTTCATTATCAACAACAGATACATCTTTAGAAGCCTCAACAATTTTTTGACCATTATAATCTAAAACAACTGTAATTTCAGAATCCTTAAATGCAATAAAATCAAAAGCACTCAAACCAATAGAAATCTTTTTCTTACCATTTCCAACATAATCTTTACCATATCCTTCTTTTTCAACAGAATATTGTGTAGAAGCACTCAACTCATTGCTTTTAACTTTAAATTTTACTTCATTGTCTCCCAAACTCTCTCCCTCGTAAGAAACACTTCCTTCAACCAGAGTTGCACTCTGACCATCAGTAAGCTCATAAGTAAAAGGTTCATCTTTAGACACCTTTCCAGAAATAACATTATCTGAAACAACAGAGCCAGTTATTCCAACAGATTCAGACTCTGATACTTCAGTAGAAGTTTGAGTTTCTGCTGAAGCCTCCTCCACCACACTTTCAGTAGTAGAAGATTGACTTTCTTGAGTTTCAGAAACAACCGGCTCATCAACCACTTCTTCATTTTTTCCAGAATTCCCAGAAGAATCTCCAGAATCTTTATCATTTAAAACAAACTTAAAGTCAATTAAGGGATATTCTTTTATTTTCCCTGCAATACCAAAACCTAAACCTTCTCCACTTAAAGAAACACCATCAGCATAAAACTCTCCAGAGGCGGGAGTTTCAGACACCAGAGAAGACAAGAGAAACTCCTTTGCAGTCCCAGCATAACTCACAATAACTTTAGAGTCTGCAGGAATAAACTCTCCTTGAATTAAATTAAAATTAATATTTCCTTGAATAGGTTCTCCTACATTATATTCAGTCTTAATATCCAGAAAAACGTGACCCGTAATATTAAAAGAAATAAACGATATAACTGCAAGAAATAAAGAAATAAAAGCAATGAGAACAAGAAAATTATATCTGGGAAGAAAACTATTTTTCGGAGCAGTTCCTAAATAAGTTGTAACAACATTACCATTAACACGCTTTGTTTCATAATAATATGGACCAAAACGTTTTCCATCCTTATAAGTATATTTTTTGTGCACCACTTTTTTGAAATAGACTAGTTCTCTTACACCAAATCTATGCACTAAATACAGTAAATAACGTTTATAAACATTTCCCGAAGAATAATAGTTTCTCTGACTTCTAGAACTATCTTTCCTAAAGACAATCTGTTCTTTTGACTCCTAGAACTTTTCTTCTAAAGAAAAGTTGTAGAGTTCTCTTACATCAAAAAGACCATGTTTTCTTAGAATTATTTAAACTTCTGTGCAACTTTTCTATATTCTCATCACAAACAAAATCATGCTGTCTAAACCCTCCACCAAACGTCTTTGGGATGTGCAACAATTCATGAATAATTACTTTATCTTGGTCTGAAAAAGAAAGTTTATCAAATTTTTCCAAAAACTCTATAGTATAAAAAGCAGAAGTCTTCATTCCCTTTTGCATAACCTTACCAATTGTATGGCAACGGGCAAGTGTCCGTTTAGTACTAGAACCAAAAGAACGTAAGCATTCAACTCTCTCTAGGTCAATATGTTCCATATTAAGTTTATTTACAATATCGGTAAGTCTAGTTTTCAAATCAGGAGCATAATCGTATTTCATGTCATCACCTCAATCACACAAATGTAATGTGTTTTTAAAAACTACTATCTCTAAATATCTATCTCCACAATCTTTTTCCTACTCTTTGGATTTTTTATTAAAATCTTCTTAAAAGAAACTTCAAAAAACTTAGAGAGTATTTTAATAACAGCAACATTAGCCTTTCCAGATTCAGCTCGCTCAGTCACAGAAATCAAATAAGTCCCATCATCTAACTTTTCAATTTTATCCTCTAAAGAAGAGGGCTTAATTTTAGCATTAATAATCATTTTACCTAGTCATAATCTCCAGACCATCTAAATTCTTAATAATATAATCCTTACCTACCGCCTGCTTTGTTTTCAAATTCATTGCTTTGACAAACTTATTTCCTATATCTGTATGAAGTTTGTAAGCAAAATCAAGAGCAGTAGAACCAGGAGGCATTAAAAAACAATCAGGTAAAACATTTCCCTTGCTATCCTCCATTTTAGTTCCAGCAGGAAAGACTGCAACATACTTCAACAAATTAAACACAACATCATCAAGAACTGTTTGAACACCTGTAGAACTGAATTCTTTCATAACTTTACGAATAGTCTCAAGAGCGTTCTTTTGAGAGTCATTTAATTTTCCAGTAATCTCAAAATCGCTTTCACCAGGAATATATTTAATCATCCCGGCTTTGTCTGCTTGACGTAAACTCAACTCGCCGTCTGCAAAACAAGCAATTATCGGATAAGTAAAATGCTTTTTAACAGCATTAAAATTAGTCTTTCCGTTAGGCCTATCAACTTTATTTGCAGCAATAATCATTGGCTTAGTATAAACGCGTAAAGCTCTAGCAAATTTAAGTAAAGCACCATCACTCCAATTAACAGGATGAGATATGTCTAACTTCTCATGTATTACAACGCGATTAACATCGTCTTCAGTAACTTTCAAACCAGAAAATTGTTTAGCAACCGTCTTTGCAAATTGAGTCTTCTGCATTTCCATTGATTTCATAAGAGTAACCCATACTTTCTTTAAAATTCCTAAATACCATAAATCTAATTCTTTCTCAACCATAGTAACGTCTTTCACAGGATCATAGCCTTCAGTTTGTTTACCATCAGCATCAGTCTCTCCAGACATATCAACTACATGAATAAAAGCATCTACTCCAGCTAAATCATCTAAGAATTGATTTCCAAGTCCCTTACCAAGTGAAGCGCCTTCAACTAATCCAGCGACGTCAAACAAATCAATTGGAACAAATCGCCATCCATCACGCACATAACCTTGGCGAGGATTAGAAACCTTGCCAAAATCAGCAGCAAGGTCATGAATCTTAACATAACCCATTCCATGATTTGGTTTTATTGTAGCGAAAGGATAATTGGCAATTAAAACATCCTGCAAAGTTGCAGATTTAAAAAATGTAGACTTACCACAATTAGGACGTCCAACTAGACCTAGAATCATTTAAACACTCCAGACTCAATTATCATATAATCTTATCAAAAACTTCTTTTATAAAACTAAGCAAATTCAAGTTGAGTAGAAGTCTTGAACATATTTATAAGCAAGTTGTCCTTATATAAACCATGAAGAATAAAATTACTATATTATCTACATTAACAGTAGTAATGCTATTCTTACTAATAGGAATAACTTCTGCTTGCTCATGTTTACCTTGGAAAAATGTAGAAGATAAAATGGACAATGCAGACTATATATTTTCAGGCAAAGTTATAAGCATAAATACCTCTGGAGTTTCCCAGGACAAAATACAGGAAGTTAAACTTACAATAATAGAACATTG
Source organism: Candidatus Woesearchaeota archaeon (assembly GCA_964362835.1). Classification (GTDB taxonomy): domain Archaea; phylum Nanobdellota; class Nanobdellia; order Pacearchaeales; family GW2011-AR1; genus SICU01. The sequence goes on along the minus strand of CAYIGE010000029.1, from coordinate 3,819 downwards.
GAAACCATCTAATGTTCCTGCAATAACAGACAGAACAATATATGCATCTGTAGGTTCAGGAGCTAATTGCGGATATAATTTCAAGCAAGGAGAAAGTTATCTTATTTATGCATCAATAGATTCAGAAACAGGAAAACTAATGACAAGTTCCTGTAGCAGTCTATTATTAAGCGATGCTGAAGATGAAATAGCTCAACTAAATGAAATTATACAAGGAAAAGACTCAGATGATGAAAGTGAATCTAATATATTCTCAAGATTCTTTAAGTGGATAAAAAATCTATTCTCTTAAATTTAATAAACCCAAAGTTCTTAGCTTTAATCCAGTAATATCTGTGTTATTTTGTATAGTATGTTTTCTCATATCAAATAAGTCTCTACTCCCTAAACCCCCCTCTAAACTAGATTCATCTCTTTGACAACGCCGTATAAAGTCTCCATAATCTTTAACATCTTCTGGTCTTCCCCTTTTATCATCTAAGCATCTTTGATACCTAACATCTAAAGGAGCTGTAACCCCAACCAATACAAATTTAGGAAATTTTTTAAAAACCTCTAAATCTCCCATTGTTCTCATCCCTTCAACGACATAATCCGCTCCGGAAGATAAATCCATTCTTCCAGCAACTCTAACACCCCAATACTGGGGACCAAATTCATTTATTAAATCTACACCAAGCTTATGTAAATCGGTATCTGGAGGTAAACCTCTAGCATCTCTCTCCAATCTAACTTCATCTCCAAAACCTAAAACTCTAAAGCTCTCAACACTTAATATCTTAGCAACTTCCGTCTTACCAGAATATCTAGGACCAGTTAACCCAATTATCATAAAACACCTTTAAAGTTAATCTTTAAATACATTATCCAGATGAGATATATAGAATAGAGCCCATAGCTCAGCAGAAACTTATTTCATCTGAGCCAGTAAATTTATATAGGAGCTCCTCGTAAAGATAGAATGGAAAAGATAGACATCCATTACACAGAAACAAGGCACAAACAGTCTATTAACAATCTTATTACAAATAAAGACTTTTCAAATGAAAACAAGCAATTTATTCTTAAATTCCTTCAAGATGCTTCTATTGGAAAAACAGCCAGAAGAAAGGCAGGCATCAAAAGCTGTGGAATAAGAACTCAAGACAAATACATCCATAATCTAAAACCATTTTTACGATTCTTTCCTAAGAAATCATTCAAAAAACTTACTGCAAAAGATATAGAATCATTTATTCATGCCTTAGAAAAAAATGAAGTAAAATCAGTAAGTCGAAATACTCCTTATTCCAGTAAAACTAAATCAGATATTAAAAAAACAGTAGTCATACTACTTAGATGGCTTTTAGGTGAGGGAAATAAGAAATTATATGAGATGACTTATTGGATTGACACACGCCATGAAAGAAAAGATGTTTTAGCGTTCGAAGAACATGACGTAAAAAAACTACTAGACCTGTCTAAAACAATGCAAGAAAAAGTATTAGTTGCTTGTCTCTTTGATGGAGGATTTAGAATTGAAGAATTCCTAAATATAAGAAATTCAGACGTTCGTAGAGTAGAAGCAACAGCTCCTTACTATAAAATGATGGTAAGAACACAATTTAGTAAAACAAAGGGAAGAGATGTCTCTATGTTTTGGTCTAACAGCTATGAAATAATACGTTCATGGTTAACTTCAAAAAAAGAAAGTATGGGTCCAGAAGATCCATTTTTTGATATGTCTTACAGACAATGTCAAAATATTCTACATGAATTAGGCAAAAAGGTTAGTCTTAAGCTACATGCACATCTATTTAGACACTCATCTGCAACCCATTATGCCAATAAAGGGCTTAATGAATTCCAATTAAATAAGAGATTTGGTTGGGGAACAGGATCAGACATGGGAAGAAGATACGTTGATTCTTCTAAGCTTGATGAAAAACCCCAAATAAAAGAATATGAAGAAAATAAATTAGGAGATATAACAAATCAGTTAAGAAAACAGCAAGAAGATAGTAGAATGACAAATGAAGAGGTAGAATGGTTAAAGAAAGATAGAGAAGAGTTTAACAAAAAGTTTGAAATAGTCGTAAAACAACTGAAAGAATACGAAGAAGCTAATAAGATTCACATGCAAAACTTGCAAAAAATGTAATTATTTAACTGATTTTGCAATGTGAAATAAAAATGGAGCGACGGACATCTCTTTCTTTAATGTTTTGATTTCTTTCTCTAATTCTTCCCATGTTTTAAAGACTTGCATAATATACACGAAATTAGCATTTGGATCTTTCAAAGAGGTTGGAAAATTTTGAAGAATCTCCTTCTTTAAACGTAAATTTGTAAACAGACCATCTCCATTATTATAAGTTAATTTTCCAGTAACTTTTGCATTAGAACGTCTAGTGTTGAGCAAAACCAAGTTCCTTTGTATCACCTCTTGGTTTTCTTTCTTCATGAGGTAATATTGATTAAACGAACTCTTATATAAATGTTTCGGTAAGAAACATAAAGCTTACAAGCGAAACATTTTAAAACAATGCTAAAGTAGGATAATTATGGCAATCAGGTTATACAAGCACACGATAACTGTAAGAGTTCCTGAATCCGTCTATGACGCACTAATGAAACGAGTAAAAAACAAGAGGAGAGAATATCCTCGTTATTCAGACGCAGAAGTCATTAGGAAGGCGTTAGTCAAACATCTTAAAGAAAAGGGCTTATTGGATAAAAATAAGGATTATCTTTGAGAGTTTAGAAAAATACTTAAGGGGATTAAATACAAGCAAATTATATGACAAATTTAAAAGTAAAATCTGTGGCTCCAACAGCGAGCAAAGTAGAAGATATAATTATAAGAGAAAGTGAAAATACTCGCCTTATTCTTAGACCCGTTCTTGTAAAAAATAGCTCAGAACCAGAAGCATGTGTAAAGGGAGCAATTATCTATCAAAAAAAAGATGATAATGGCGAATATAAAGAAGATAAAAATGTTTTTGATTTGAGAATGGTAAAGAAAGGTGAGTTTGCAAGGCTAGAACTAAAATCTGAAGAAGTCCTCATACTTTTACAAAGATATAATATGTTAAAAGAATTATATAAAAAAGAAGGATTAAATTTTGGAGAAACTACATACCACATAACTGAGGGAGACTTAGGGAATATTCTAGAACAGCTATCTAATTTTAAAGATAAGGCTAAATTGCTTGAAGCACTAAAGGGGTTGCAAGATGAAAACATAACTCAATTATCTTTGATAGTTTCAATAAGTAAAATTGACAAAATATTAACTGACTGGGAATTAAACAAGAATAACTCTTCTGAAGATTTTTGGCAGAACAAATTTAAAGAAAATAATTGGGTTTTAAGTCAAATTTTTGCATGTCCTTATGTTTACATCGGAGACAAACCCTACGTTGGTGGGAAGTCAATAGAAAATAATGGTGGGACTCAATCAGATTTCTTAATGAAACAAACTTATTCAGAAAATATAGCATTTATAGAAATTAAAACGCCCGTAAAAAGTTTAATTGGTAACAGTCTATATAGAGGTAATAAAGATGATGATAGAAATTCTATTTATTGCCTATCTGATGAATTGAGTGGCTCTATTAACCAAGTTTTAAATCAAAGAGACGTATTTCTAGAAAAAAAGATAAGTTTTGACGGAGATGAAAGAAAATATAAAAATCCAAAATGTGTTATAATCATAGGAAATAAAGAAAAGCTATCTACGGGACAATTAAAGACTTTGGATTTGTTTAGACACAACATTACAAGTCTAGAAATAATTACTTTTGGTGATTGATACATTTCCGCACCAAAAAAGCTTAT
>CAYIGE010000028.1:0-9362 GCA_964362835.1 Candidatus Woesearchaeota archaeon | reverse complement strand
AGTTTCTGCTATTGAGAGAGTTATAAAGAAAGCCGATGGAGAAAATGGCAACTGAATTTAAACTACCAGACATTGGAGAAGGAATAGCTGAAGCTGAAATTGTTGAGTGGTTAGTTTCTGAAGGCGATGTTGTAAAAGCTGATCAAGTTATTGTTAAAATAGAAACCGATAAAGCAGTTGCTGACCTCCCTACGCCTGTTTCTGGTACTATTCTAAAGATTAATTTTTCTAAAGGAGATACTGTGAATGTTGGGGCCGTTTTGTGTGTTATTGGCGAGACTGGCGAAAAGGTTGTAAGTAAAGTTGTAAGAGAAAAAGTTGTTGCTGAAGTTGTTCAAGAAAAGAAAAGTTATTCTGCTCCTGCTGGAAAAGTTCTTGCCTCTCCTGCTGTTAGGAAGTCGGCTATTGATAAAGGGATTAATTTGAATTCTCTTAAGGGCTCTGGAGATGATGGGCAGATATTAATGTCTGATTTAAATGGTACGAGTCCTAAGTTTAGAGAACCTATTGAAGCTCCGAGACCTGCGGGAATAGTTGCACAAAAGAAGTATGACCAGTTTGGATATGTTGAACGTATTCCTATGAAAGGTGTACGCAAAGCTATTGCCCAGAACATGATGAAATCTTTGTCTCAAAGTGCTCAAGTTACTGCAATGGAAGATATTAATGTAAGTAAGTTATGGGACATTCGTAATGTTGAGAAAGAGAAACTTGCTAAGAAAGGAATTAAATTAACTTTCATGCCTTTTATAATAAAAGCATTGGTTAAATCTCTTCAAGAATACCCTAAGCTTAACTCAAGTCTTGAAGGTGATGACATTGTAATAAAGAAATATTACAACATAGGGATTGCTGTTCAAACTGATGCTGGATTAATGGTGCCAGTTGTGAAGATAGTTGAAAGAAAGAGTCTTTCTGATATAGCTAAGGAAATTGAGGATTTGGCTGAAAAGTCTAGAAATAGAACAATAGATATCATGGATTTGAAAGGAAGCACTTTTACAATCACTAATTATGGGAGCGTTGGGGGAACTTACGGTACACCGATAATTAACCCTGGGGAAGCTGCTATTTTGGGGCTTGGTCGGATTTTTGAGCGTGCGGTATTTGATGAAAAGACAGGTAAGGTCAAAAATGTAAAGATTTTACCCATTTCTTTGACTTTTGACCATCAGATAATTGATGGTGCTGAGGCGAATGCTTTTATTGTGACTTTGAAGGGATATCTTGAGGAACCCAATGGGCTTTTGAAAAGTTAATTTAATTATCTTTCTTTAGTTGTTTAAAATTAAAAACTAAGGGTAGATTAAATTCTATATCTCTTAAATGTGCTCTTTTTCTAAAATCAAGAATTGATATGCTTCTAACATCTCCTTCATTTTTACTTATTCTCATGAATACTCCTGGTTCTATTTCTTGTGCATAGCACTCTACTGGCTCTCCTATAGATATCTCTAAGAAATCGCCCTCTTCATCATAGTATAGACGTGTCTTATTTTTCATATTATATTCCTAACGTAAAACGATGTAATTACAAACCCGCTTCCGTTTAAGTATTTTACTATTACCATTAAATATCTATCTGGGTCTTTTCTATCCTTGAAATATTTATAGTAATAATATTTATTGCCTCCATAGGGTTGAGTTATTTTTGTAGGGCTCTTAATCGCCTCTTTTATTATTTCTTCATTTTCAATTTCTGGATGATCTTGTTTGATGTGTTTCCATTGCTTTCCTGTTAATCTTATTACTCTATTTGTTTTATCAACAACTTCAAAAACAATGTCATCCACTATATTTGATATTCTTGAGATATAAAATTCTTTCCTTATTGAATTGATTTAGGCTGGAACTTTTTTGCTAATAGCTCTCTTGCTGTATGCAAATCTTCATCAGTTGTTTTTCTTTTTGAAGAACCTGCTATTTTTTCTATCGATTTTAACATTTCTTCTTTTTCTAACTCTTTTACTTTTTCACGAACTGCCTCGCGAATGAATTCAGATATAGTTGCATAATGATGGCGTTTCATAATTGATTCTATGAATTTAATAAAATCTTCTTCAAATTTGATAGTTACTGGTTCCATGGTATGATTAAGTAAGACTAAGTCTTATTTAAGCTTTTCGCTTCTGGGGATAGAAGCTTAGAATTAAATATGCATTCGTCTTTAAATGGGAATGGTGATGCAATTAGGGAACTTCTTTATGCCTGGCTCTGTTGCTATTGTAGGGGCTAGTAGAAGTTCGGCTAAAATAGGGCATGTCATACTGAAAAACATTATTGATGGAGGGTTTAAGGGTCATGTTTTTCCAGTCAATCCTGAAGCCAGAGAGATTTTAGGATACCGCTGTTACAAGTCTGTTGGAGAGATAAGTGAAGAGGTGAGTCTTGTGGTGATTGCAGTTCCTGCTGAATTTGTGCTTGATGTTATTGATCAGTGCCATAGTAAAAAGATTAAAGATGTTATCATTGTCACTGCAGGTTTTGGAGAAGTAGGAAATATTAAACTGGAGTTAAAATTAAGAGAAAAACTAGACAAATATGGAATGAGATGTATTGGAACAAATTGCCTTGGAGTTTTTGATGCTTATCACAAATTTGACACTTTATTCTTGCCTAGATATAGATTAACTAGACCTAAACCTGGAGGAATTAGTTTTGTATGCCAGAGCGGCGCTATAGGTTCTGCAATATTGGATATTGCGGCTTACAGCGGATATGCTTTTTCAAAATTTGTAAGCTATGGTAATGCTACGCAGTTAGATGAATCTGATTTAATTGAATATTTATGCGATGATGTAAATACTAAAGTAATATGCTTGTATTTAGAAGGAATTAAAGATGGAGAAAAGTTTTTTGAAACTTTAAAAGAAGTTACTAAACATAAACCTGTTGTTGTGTTAAAGGGTGGATTGACAGATGCTGGGATGAAAGCAACTGTTTCTCATACTGGTTCTTTGGCTGGGAACAAAGATGTGTTTTTTGGAATATTGAATCAGACTGGCGCTATTCGTGCTGACTCTCTTGAGGAGATGTTTCACATTGCAGCACTATTTGAGAAAAAAATTAATTTCCAGAATAATAGAATACAAATAATAACTAATGGTGGAGGTTATGGAATAATTTCTACGGATGCGATTTCATCTTCAAAACACCTTAAACTTGCAGACCTTTCTTCTTTAACTGTAACGGAACTTAGAAAAAATACTCCTAAACATATGAATATAGAAAATCCACTTGATTTGCTTGGAGATGCGACTACTGAAAGATATAAGATTGCACTAAATGCTACACTTGCAGATAGAAATGTAGATGGAGTTTTGCTTATTGTTTTATATCAGACACCACTGATTACAACTGAAATAGTTGAAGTTATTTCTGAAGCTCATCAAAATTTTAGCAAGCCTATTATTGTAGTTTCTACGGGTGGAGAGTTTACTGAATTACTTTCTAAGTCTTTGATGGAACGCGGGATACCGGTATTTAATTTCCCAACTGAAACAATCGCTGCTTTGGATAAAGTTGTAGCTTACGAGTTGAAACATAAAAATGTGAAGATTAAGAAAACTGAAGATAAAGTTATTGTAGAAAAAAAGAAAAAAGCCAAAAAGAAAGGAAAGAAGAAATAATTGGAGAAATATTATGGAAATTGAAAGAGAATTAAAGGTGAGAATGAACGAAGACAGCGGATGTCTGGTAAGTGCATATCCTGATTTGTATAAAAAAGTCATTCATAACCTTCTAAAGCCATTCAGAAATATTAATATTGATAAAGTGGTGGCTCCTGAAGCAAAGGGACTATTTTATGGACCAATAGTTGCTTATGAATTAAATAAACCATTTGTAGCTATCTTCAAGAGTGGCAGAGTGCCTAAACAATTTGTTCTATCTAAAAAATACAAAGACTATTCCAAAAAAATAAAATCTATTGATGTAGGAAAAATTACTATTAAGAAAGGAGAGAATATTTTATTTATAGATGATGTATTTGAGACAGGAGAATCTGCAAAAGCTGCAATAAATATTATAGAAAAATTAGGTGGAAACATTGTGGGTATTTCGATAGTTTACAATAAAATGAATAATAGAGAGCAATCTTTCTTTAAAAAATTTAAATTTAATTATCTTGTAAAGATGGAGAAATAAAATGATTCATATATCCGAACGCGATTTACAATTGCCTGATGTTGAGTTTCCTACGATTATGAGCAGGATTGCAGCCGACAATAAAATTATATCTCTTGGTCCTGGAGAACCGGATTTTGTGACTCCTGCACCACTTCTTGCTTACGCTAGGAAGGTTATTGCTAAGTCTACACATTATTCTGAGCCTCAGGGATTACTTTCACTTAGAGAGGCGATAACTAAGAAACTTGCGCATGAAAATAATATTCATACAAGTCCTGATGAGATTATTGTTACTTGTGGAAGCCAAGAGGGAATATTTTCTGCTTTGCTTTCTGCTGTGGATCCTACAGAACAAGTTTTAGTTCCTTCTCCAGGTTATGCTGGTTATGTTCCTGCTATAGACCTTGTTAGCGCGACGCCTGTTTTTGTTCCCTTATCTGAAGAAAATAATTTTGAGCTTAATCCCGATGTTCTTAAAAGGCACATAGACAAACGTAAGTCTAAAGTGATTATTCTTAATAGCCCTAGTAATCCTACTGGAAATGTTTTATCTCGTAAAATATTAGAAGAAGTTGCTGATATTGCAATTGAAAACGACCTTCTTATTTTTTCAGATGAAGCATATGAACATATTTTATATGATGATGCAAAGCACGTTTCTATTGGAAGCTTAAACGGAATGCATAACCATGTTGTGACTTTCCAGACTTTCTCAAAGACTTATGCAATGTGCGGTTTTCGTTTGGGTTATTGTGTCGGGCCTAAGAAGTTTATTGCTGAAATGAATAAAGATCACCATTATGTTACAATGAATGCTCCTCATATTTCTCAATTGATGGGTGTTAAAGCACTTGCTCTCCCAAGAAAATATATTGATTCAATGGTTCGAGAATATAAAAGAAGGCGCGATTTAATTGTGCCTAGATTGAATAAAATGGGTCTTCCTACGCGTATGCCTAAGGGAGCGTTTTATACTTTCTCTAATATTTCACAGTATTCAAAAAATTCTTCTGAATTTTCTCATAAATTAATTAATCAGGCAAAAGTTGCAGTTATTCCTGGAAAAGAATTTGGACCATTTGGAGAAGGATACATTAGATGCAGCTTTGCTACAGAATATCATAAGATAGAAGAAGCTCTTGACAGAATGGAAAAGTTTCTTAATAAATAACATGAATAATATAAACAAATCTCCAAGAAACAAAAAACATTTCTCAAAATTAGTAAATTTTGCTTCTAAAATAATTAAATTATGCAAGAAAGCCAAGATAACTCCCATCCTATATGGAAGTGCTGCTCATTTCATTCATACTCAAGACACTAGTGTGAAAATAAATGACATTGATTTATGGATTAGAGAAAAAGAGTATCCCCAGCTGATAAAGGAGCTAAAAAACAATAAAATAAATTATGAATATGTTCCGAAGTGGCACACTTTAATAATTAAAATTGGAAAATTAAGAGTTGAGATAGATTCGATTGACTTTTGGTATAGAGACTTGAAAAATAAACCGTTGCCTAGAAATTTTGATAATTTTTCATTTAATGGACGAAAAATTAAAATTATTGACTTGAAAGGTTTAGAAAATCTTTATTTGATCGCTTATCAGAAAACTAAAGATAACAAGAAGAAGATAATTGATAAGATAAAACATTTAGAGAAGTTTTTGGAAAGAAAATTAAAAGCCAAATTTGCTTAAATCTATTTTACCATTAATTATTTCTATTCCTTCTGATTTTAATTTTTTTACTTTTGCTTCTGTTCCATGAGCGTAACCGCCTACTTCGCCTGAAGATTTGATTACTCTATGACAAGGATATATCTCTGTATCATGAGGATTTTTATTCATTGCATTACCTACTGCTCTGTAAGCTTTTGTATTCAACTTATTTGAAATTGATTTGTATGTGGTTACTTTTCCTTTTGGAACTTGTTTTAGAATTTTGTAGCAATTTGAGCTGAAATTCATTGTTAAAGTATATGATACTTGGTTATATGTTTTGCGAATGCGAGACTTGATGTGAGTCCTGGAGAAACTGCATTTAAAATATGGACTTGATTACCTTGTCTTTCTATTAGAAAATCGTCTACTAATTTTCCACGCCTATCTACTATTTGGGGACGGATTCCAGAACTATAGGGTTGTGCTTGAGACATGTTTATTTCACCGTTGTAAATTTGGTGTATGTCTTCAAGGAATACTCTTTGGTTTGTAAGACGTAAATTATGAAATACCTGTTTCATGAGGCTTGGAATTGTTAAAGTTCTGGCTACCCATGCTATAAAATGAGGTGTATTTGCAGTCTCTGTAAAAAATCTACTATTTATTCCTCCTTCGTATCCTTCACGACCTGCAAACGATAAAGTGGCTGTAGGTCCTGCGATAACTTTTCCTTCAATTGTTTTTGTTAAATGTACTCCTAAAAATGGAAAGCGCAAATCAGGAACTTGATAAATCATGCTATTAACTTCTGCTGGAACTTGCTGATAATCTTCTCTAAATGGAATGACTGCATATCTTTTTCCAACTTCTGTTGTATGTGCTAATGTGTCTACATGTAATCCGCTACAATTTATTAGGAAATCAAATCGCTCCCCGATACCAGATGTTGCTACAAAATTCTTGTCTATTCTAGTTACTTTAGTATTCCATCTGAAGTCTACGCCTTTTTTTTGTGCATCTTTTACGAGAGTTCTCATTAAACGTTTGGAATCTACTATCGCGCCAGTCGGCGAGAATAATGCTTCGATGCCTCTTGCGTATGGCTCACGTTCTTTTAGCTCTCCTTGGCTAATCATTCGAACATCTGGGACATGCAATGCTGAGGCATATTCGTGTAATTCTTGCAATCTATATATTTCTTCATCTGAATTTGCTACTACTATTGTGCCTACTTGTTTCATTGGAACTTTATTTTCTAGGCAATATTCGCGCAATAAAGCACTTCCTTGGATACATAGCTCTGCCTTAAGACTTCTAGGTTTTTGATTTATTCCTGAATGAATAACTCCAGAATTTCTTCCTGAAGTATGTAAGCCCCATGTCGGTTCTTTGTCTAGAACTAAAACTTCTCCTTTACCTTGAATTGCAAGTTCCCTTGCAATTGTTGTGCCAATGACTCCTGCTCCTATTATTACATATTTCATAAATATTTTGCAGAACTGGATTATTTAAGGACTTCGCCGGTCTTCATATACCATAGAAATAAGTCTAATTTTGCTGGGGACATTCTTAACATACTTGCAAGCTCTGTAAATTTTTGTTCAGTTTCCTTATATGATTGAGCAGTTAATGCTTTGGGTTTTTCTATTATTTTATATTCTGAAAGCAATGAGATTATATGTCTGTCAAGGATTGCTAAGTTTTGTCCTCCTGTGTTTCTTATAAAATGGGACGCTTCTTTCATACCTAAACCACTAACATTTTCTACAAGCCAATTTCTTGCTTCTATTTCAGTCATTTCTTTTATTATGCTCTTTATGTTTGCAAATTCTCGTGCCTTAAAAATATATTTTGCTTTTGTGTTGTGAAATCTGTGTTTGTTTATTTTGATTAAATTTGCTAGCGTTTCTTGTGAAAGAGTCTTGAATCCGTCTGCACTAATCTGGCTTTGAATTAGAGCTCCTGTTTTTTGTTTGGCGTTTGCTGTAAGGATGCAGAAACATAACTCTGAAAACCACTCTTCTTCCGATTTTGTCTTAAACGACTCGAATTCTGCAAGACGCTTATTCACTGTGTCGTTTATGGAAGATTGTTCAAGCTGACGAACCTTTTCAATTAGTTCATTCATGTTTTTACTTTAGCGTTTATATGTTATAACACTTTGCTTTTAATTCTGGATTAGTCTAAAAACAACAACCAAGCCATTACGGCTATACCTGCAATAAGCGCAATTATCTGTAATATAGATTTCTTTGTTTCAAAATTTTTGTGAAGTTCGGGAATTAGGTCTGAACTGGCGATGTAAATGAAACCTCCAATTGCGATAGGGATAAGATATTCTGTTATTGAAGGCATGACATTAGATGCGAGTACTGCAATTATTCCTCCTGCAATGGCTGTCAGAGCCGAAAGGAAATTGAACAGTAACGCCTTTTTCCTTGAAAATCCTCCATGTATTAGGACTCCAAGGTCTCCTATTTCTTGAGGAATTTCGTGGAAGATTACAGCTATTGTTGTAGCTACACCTATTGGAATGTTGACTAAATAACTTGCTCCAATTATTAAGCCATCTAAGAAGTTATGGACTCCGTCTCCTACCAAATTAGTTATCGCAAATGGATGGGCATGTTTCTTATTTTGAGGAATGTGACAGTGTTGCCAGTGAACTATTTTTTCTATTACAAAGAATAGTAAAATTCCCCCTAATATGAAAAATGAGGTCTTTAATGTGAAACTATTTTCTTCTATTAGTTCAGGGATTAAATGTATAAATACATCTCCTAAAAGAGCTCCTGCCGCAAAACTTACCAAATAGATAATAATTTTGTTTAGCTTTTTTGTGTTTGAAACTAGAGCAAACAAACCTACAAAAGAAATCAGGCTTACGATTAAAACGCTACCTAATGTGTAATATAATGCTTCTTCCATTTTGATAGTAAATTAAAAAAGCTATATAAATTATTCGAAAGGTATATAAATCAAAATAATCTTTGCAGTATATGTTTGGTGGCGGTTATATCAATGTGTGGTCTGTTCTTGCTATTACAGTAGTTTCTTTTATATTCAGCTTTTTATGGTATGGTCCTTTGTTTGGTAAGTTGTGGTTGAAATTAGCTAAGGTTCCTGCAATAGAAGTTGCGAAGGCTAAGAAAAAGGGTATGGGTGGAATGGGCAAACAAATGCTTCTTGGTTTTATTGGAACATTCATATTGACATATATATTCTCTGGTTTTATTTCATTGTTGGGGATTGTTGATACTGTTCAAGGAGCTATACTTGGATTTTGGATATGGCTTGGATTCTTTGCTTCTACGACGTTGCTTAATGGGACATTGTGGGAAGGAAAATCTTGGGGATTGTTTTTCTTCAATGCTCTTTACTGGTTGATTAACTTGAAGATGATTGGATTTTTGATTGTTCTTTGGAATTAAGAGTTTAGATTGTTTGATTTTTAGATATATTCTTTGACAGAAACATTTTAAAGCAGTTTTAATCATTTGATATTATTGCGGGGGTAGCAAAGTGGTCAAATGCACGAGACTTAAGATGTCACTTTTTCGCTAGAAAAAG
>CAYIGE010000027.1:0-9530 GCA_964362835.1 Candidatus Woesearchaeota archaeon | reverse complement strand
TCATTATAACAAGGCATAACAATGCTCACAGGCACAGCCTTGCCTAAAGGATAATCAAACAATCTTTTACGATTAGGATACCATATAAAAATCAATAAACTAGTCATATACAAAGCAACAAAAAGATAAACATAAAAAACAGTTTCTACAAAATTAAACATTTCAATTATTTACAATATTATTTAATTTCTCCGCATCAGCCAAAGGAAATTTATTTTGCTCATCATCAAGATTTCCAACACTAAAATAATTGTAAAAACTCTCACTTAAGGATATTTCAGCCGTATGCCCCACTTTCTTCTTTAAAATCAGCCCCATAGAAACAAATTTAGCAACATGGTCGTAAGCCTTATTCCCTCTAATTTTAATTAAAATACTCTGTTTCATAGGTTGCTTATGAGCAATTATAGCAAGAGTCTGTTGTTCAGCCTTGGTAAATTCAGAATCCCCTGTAGCAAGACGATTGACCATGTATACAAAATCGGGATGTACATCCATCTTCCAAAAATCCTCGCGATGTATCACCTCAATCCCGCTTCCTTTATGTTTCTCCTCAAGAGTCCGCAATATATCCCTCAATATAAGAGGATTAACATCAGTAAGGGCAACAAGCTCCTTAAGAGTCATAAACTTCCCAGAAACAAAGAGGGCAGCTTCAACCTTCCGCAAATTCTCCCTCTCGCGAGCGTCATCAATTTCAGCAATACTCTCCCGAGTAACTCCTGTCAAATCATCCATAAACAAGTAACCATTAAGTGATTTAAAAACATTCTTCTATGTCAATCCTTAGAAGTAAGAAGAATTATTGACTCTATCAATAAAACAGTGCATAATGCTCCAGCTATAAGGGCAAACCGAGGAACAAGGTTTTCAAATAGATAAAGATATAATCCCCAAAGCATAAAACCAGCTAAAACAATTACAAATAATACTAATAATGGCTTAAATGTTCTTTCCCATCTTTTAGTTATCCATAAAATAATTAAAAATAATACAAATGGGCAAATTAAAAAAGGAATTGCAAAGATATAAACAAAAACAATTCCTTCTAAGTCTCTAGCCCCATCTATAAAAAAGAATATAAAGGGTAATAAAATTCCTAACAAAATAATTATCCAAGACGTATATTTAGCAATCTTATAAGAAGTCTGCCTAAGCATACACAAAACATAAAATCTGAGTTAATAAATTTACTTACCCAATAAGAAAAATAAAGGAGCTCTCAATAATCGCAGCCAAAGCAAGTAAGGGAACGACTATAACAAGAAAAACCTTAAATTTACTCTTTAATATCTTCATAGACTCTTTCTCATTAAAAATGAAAATCCCTAAAAACTGAATAACTGAAAGAATAATAAAAATATAAATAATATGATTATTAAATAAAGAATCATTCTTAATTAAAAAGCCTAATATGGCTCCTACCAATAGTAGCAATATAGAGCTTATCCCTAATATTACCTTTTGAATATTCTCTTTATATCTATAAAAATAACCTAAAAATATAGCAAATCCCAAATGCATCCCAAGCCCAAGAGAAATAAAAATAGCAGGCAATTCAAATATTCCATGTGGAAGTAATCTCCATATGACAAAATAACCTGCAACAGGAATCGCCTTAGAATAAACATACCCTAAAATGGAACCATTAAACAAAGCATTAAACAAAGGGAATATCCCGAAAAAAGCTCCAAAAAAAATAGCAGAAAGAGAACTAGTAACATTATTGCTAAAAATAAACCATATGAGCTCCAAATAATCCAAGTCCTTAGTTGAATCAATAATCTCTTTTAAAAACTCATCAAAAAAACCAAGTTTAGAAGCAAACACATACCCGATAATTGCACTTGCAAAAAATAAAAGAGCAGTAGCATAAACATATCTTTTATGCTTTCTCAAATAAATTAAAGAATCCTCTACCAAATCAGCAAACTCACGTTTCCAACTTTTAGTCTTAATTTTTTTGTTCATGTCAAGATTCCTTAGGAGACATACTTTTTAAAGTGTCGGGAATCTTGAGCATACAAAAAACCAGATGCAAGGTTTTTTGTTCATCGTATCATCTTATTTAACATTTTAACTTTCTGCTTATACTTTCCACGTAAATAACCCCCATATACCAAACCCGCAACAAGTCCTCCAAGATGAGCCATGTTCCCTATCGGAAGTTTAACAAACAAGCCGATAATCAATAAAGGAACAATCGCAACCAAGGGAGCTAACCAGAAAGGCAAACTCAAAGGCAAGGAAATCTTCCTAAAGAAAACATTTGGAGAAAACATAGAGAATATCATCAAAAATATTAATATTGTGCCTGCAATATCAACTATGTTAGAAATAGAGCTAAAAACATTCCCTAATAAAACTTGCAAAACAATAACTATCAAAGGTCCAACAATAAGATATATTCTCTTTCTAGGCAATAAAACAGCTAATATCCCAAGAAGCCCAAATATAGCACCAGAAGCACCAACTGCAAAATCATCAATTCCTCCAAAAACATAATCTCCTCTCGGAACAAATCCGCCAATATAAGCAAATAGAACAAAGAACAAGCTACCAAATATTCCTGCAATCAGATAAGCCCAGAAAAATCTCTTACGTCCTATAATTCTTTCAGTCAAACTTCCTAAAAAGAATAGAGAAAACATATTTACAAATAAATGGAAAAAACCACCATGCATAAACATACTTGTAATAATAGTCCACAAATATTGACCTGAAATTATATGACACGGCTGAATGTAAAATGAATTTTCCAAACTAGTGGAATTAAAACTTTCATTTGTGCAGGCAGAAACATGTTCAACACCACTCCCAAATGTAAGATTAAGGATTGAAAACATAAAGAAAGCAATAACATTTATCAAAATAATTAAATGAGTCATACTCAACCTAGAAATTAAGCTAGTTGACTTACGCGGAGAACGAAAATCACGTCTATAAACCATAGATTACTTCTTCCTCTTTCCAGCTACTTTCTTAACATGTTTTTTAGCCGGTTTTTTGGAAGATTTTTTATTAGAATGTTTGCTCTTAGACCTTACAGCTTTCTTCTTACCTTTAGCAACCTTAACCTTTTCCTTCTTTATAGGTTTCGGAACACGTGAAATAGCGAGTTCATCAATTACAACTTGCAGTTGAGTAACTTTATCCTTCAACTTCTGAATTGATTTTTCAATTTCCTTAACGCTCTCAACAGGATCCTTTGAAGAATATACTTCTCCACATTCGGGACAAGTAAAGTCATGCAACAAAGCCTGTTCCTCCATAACTTCAGCACCGCAAGTTTTACAAACATAAAATTGCTTTGTCTTCCTCATCAAAAAAATAGATTCTTGCTTTTCAATCTCTTTAAGCAAAGAGTTCCTGTAACTAATAACACACTTATAATCATCAAGCGTCCAGAAATAAGTATACCATCCCCCACTCTTCAAATCCTTTTTACGCATAAAATAAACGAGACCCATGTCTGCAAGTTTGTAAAGTATATTTCTCGTTTGATTTATAGTCATATTAAGCTTCTTTGCAATCAAAAATTCATTAACATTCTTTTTCTTGAACAAAATATCAACAATCTTGTCTGCACCAGAACCAGCAACGATAGAAACATAATCATTCAAAAACTTCTCAAGCATCGGGTTTTAAAAACAAATAGACAATAAAAACCTTTCTAAAGAGATTTCAAGATAATTCCTGTAAAAATTAAAAGATACCTAAAAAGTATGTCACTCCTTAAAAATTAAGATAAACCTATATAAAGAAAGTTACAAAATAAGGATTAACAAAATGTTTGGCTTAAAAAAGAAAAATCAAGCAGGTGAACTACCTGATTTTCCATCTAACAGTGCTCCATCAATGAGAGATTATCAAAGAACCACGCTACCTCCAATAGACACCTCCCAAAATGATGATAGTATCCATGGATTACCTTCATTTCCAGATTCTCTTATGAATAAGGGCTTTAGCCAAAGTATGATAAAAAGCGCAGTAGAAGATGAAGACAAAAATCTACCAGAACTTCCAGAGTGGAATCAAGAAAGCGAAAGACCTCCAATTACCAGACCAGTAAAGACTGTAGAATTAGAGGAATGGAGTCCAAAATCAAACATTTCTCAAAGACCGCCTCGCAATTCAGAAAGTGAAAGTTTGAGAGTGTCTCCGTCAAATCAAATGAATGAAAGACGCCCTCTATTCATTAAACTTGAAAAATTCAAAGAAGCTAGAGACTCTTTAATAAAAATATCAGAGAAACTAAATCAAATGGATGAGCTTCTTAAGATGATTAAAGACCTAAAGACAAAAGAAGACGAAGAAATCACAAGTTGGGAAAAAGACATAGAAAACATAAAGACAAGAATCTCATCAGTAAACAGAGAGATATTTGAAAATGCCTACTGAAGAACAATTTGTTGGGCTAGAAAGTTCTCAAGTCACTTATGGAAAAAAACAATTGCTCTACTGTGAAATGGAAATCCTTACATCTATTCAAAAATATGATAGATATAAAAAATTACGTAAAGAAGAATTAGCGATAAAATCCTTATTAAAAAAAGTAATAGCTGACATGCATAAAGAAATGGATATAATCATTCAATACATGCCTCAAATAAAAGTAGGTTCATCTAGTGCAGAAGCAATAAAAAGTACTCCGGGCAAGAGAGACTCACTAGAAGAGGAAATTCAAAGCATAAGAAAGAAAATAGCAATTCTCTCTCGTAGTTAATCTTTAAAAATCCAGATAAACCTTGTCTATCATGGCAATCACGCGTCAAGAGCTAATTGAAAGATACATAGAATTCTTCAAAACTGAAAAATCTTCAGTAATTAGATTTTTAAGTATTAAAAAAATGGAGAACTAATATGATTACAAGAAAAGAATTAATTGAAAAATATCTCAATTTTTTCAAGTCAAAAAACCATAAAGAAGTTCAAAATGCCTCGCTTATACCAACAAATGACCCTACAGTTTTATTCACGACAGCAGGGATGCATCCCCTAGTCCATTATTTAACAGGTCAATCCCATCATCCTTTAGGTAAAAGATTAGTAAACGTTCAAAGATGCATTAGAACAGGAGACATAGAAGAAGTCGGAGATAGTACACATCACACATTCTTTGAAATGCTTGGCAATTGGTCTTTAGGAGATTATTTCAAAAAGGAAGCGATAGCTATGACTCTTGAATTTCATACAAAAGTATTGAAGATACCATTAGATAGATATGGCGTAACTTGTTTTGGAGGAGATGTAAGAGTTCCGCAAATCAAAAAAGACGAAGAATCTAAAAAAATATGGATTTCACTTGGAATTTCAAAAGAAAGAATAGTATTTCTAGAAGGAGGAGTCTTTGAATCTAAAGATAACTGGTGGGGACCTGCTGGAGCAACAGGTCCATGTGGTCCATCAACAGAAATGTTTTATTGGAAAGATAATAAAAAAAATGCTCCCAAACTATTTGATCCAAAAAATGAGAACTGGGTAGAAATAGGAAATGACGTTTTAATGCAATATGTTAGAGATAACAAAGGCAATTATAATTTAGCAAATCAACAAAATATTGATTTTGGAGGAGGTTTAGAACGCACTCTTGCAGTCTTAAATGGCTTTGATGATAACTACCTAACTGAAATCTGGAAGCCAATCATAAAAACCATAGAAAAAATATCTCATAAAAAATACGAAGACTATAAAAAAGAAATGAGAATAATCGCAGACCATTTGAAAGCATCCGTATTCATATTGGGCGATGAAAACTCAATAACTCCTTCAAATATAGGACAAGGCTACGTTCTAAGAAGACTCATAAGAAGAGCAATTAGATACGGTAAAATATTAAGAATAGAAATAAATTTCACATCAAAAATAGCAGAAAAAGTAATTGAAATATATGAAGACTATGAAATTTTAATAAAAAACAAAGAAATGATATTAAAAGAGTTAGAAAAAGAAGAAACAAAGTTCAGAAGCACTATAGAAAGAGGGATAAGACAATTTGATAAATTAGCAGAAAATCAAAAAGAAATTTCAGGAAAAGATGCTTTTCTGCTATTCCAATCATACGGCTTCCCAATAGAAATGACTCAAGAAATGGCAAAAGAAAAAAATATAAGAATAAGTATAAAAGATTTCCACAATGAATACAAGAAACACCAGGAACTTTCAAGGACAACATCTGCAGGCGTCTTTAAGTCTGGACTTGCAGACCACTCGGAAAAAACAACAAGACTTCACACAGCAACTCATCTATTAAATGAAGCTCTTTCAAGAGTTCTAGGCCCAGAAATAGCTCAAAGAGGCTCAAATATAACTCCAGAAAGAACCAGATTTGATTTTAATTTTGAAAGAAAGCTTACAGAAAATGAAATAAAAGAAATAGAAGACACAGTCAATAAAGTAGTAAAAAAAGCACTCATAGTAAAATCAGAAGAACTTCAATACAAAGAAGCAACAGCAACAGGAGCCAAAGGAGAATTTGGCCATAAATATCCAGAAAAAGTTTCAGTTTACACAGTCCTAGACAAAGAAGAAAAAAGAGGATACTTCAGCAGAGAAATATGCACTGGCCCTCATGTTAAAAACACAAAAGAAATAGGCAATATAAAAATTATAGAACAATCATCAGTTTCAGCAGGAATAAGACGTATAAAAGCCATAGTAGAAAACTAGATTATCTCAAACAAAATCAAGGCAAGTCCTAAAAGCAAAGTATACAACCCAAACCATATTAAATTCTTTCTATTATTGAGAACATACTTAAAAGAGAAATTCATGAAAATTAAACTAATAAAAAAACAAACAATTGTAGGCAATAACAATTCAGCAGAAATAGTCTTATTGTTAAAAGTAACTAAATTAGCCCCAATAATCACAGGAATAGCCAATAAGTAAGAAAATAGAATAGCTTGTTTTTCCTTCAAACCAAAAAATAATCCTGAAGATATGGTCATTCCGCTTCTAGAAACTCCTGGAACAAGAGCAATAACCTGCGAAGCACCAATAATAAGTGCATTACCATAACCCAATTGAAAACTATTCTTATTCTTAGATTTAGAAAAGCTACCAATAAACAACACAGCACTAGTAACCAACCATCCAAAACCTAAAATAAACAAATTACCGGAAAGAACATCAAAATAACTTCTAAAAATAAATCCAAAAATCCCTGCTGGAATACTAGCAACTAAAATCAAAAAACCAAGTCGAGAATTGGAAGTCTTCCAGCGTCCATTTAAAATATCTCGTATAATCCTAATAATATCCTTCCTAAAATATATAAAAACCGCCATTAATGTTCCAAAATGCAAGGCAACCTCTAAAACAAGTCCTCCAGATACTCTAAGCAATTTCTCGGCTAAAACAAGATGTCCAGAACTAGAAATAGGAAACCATTCTGTAATTCCCTGAACTATAGCTAAAATTAAGCTAGAAACCAAATCCATAAAAAAGAAAGAAAAAAGAAACTTATAAAACTACTGAATTCCTAAATCTTTAATCTTCCTCATGTAAATCGTTTGCATTGCGAATCACGTTCAATACATTACGCTCTTCAGGTGTGATTCCATAAAAGGCATCTATAACATCAAGGCGTTCAATCATCGCAACTATGCGCGGATCCTGCAAACTTTGTATATTGGCCATCTCATCACCTCCGCAACTCAAACATCAAAGTAATTTATATACAAAGCACAAACAACAATATAATA
This sequence comes from Candidatus Woesearchaeota archaeon, assembly GCA_964362835.1. Lineage (GTDB taxonomy): Archaea > Nanobdellota > Nanobdellia > Pacearchaeales > GW2011-AR1 > SICU01. The sequence goes on along the minus strand of CAYIGE010000027.1, from coordinate 1,824 downwards.
ATCAAAGTATATGGGTTGTTAAATACTAAACAACTAAAAAGTAATGAACAAGTTCTTTATAAACAGTTTCACCAAAAAAAGACAAATAAATGTAACTAAGCTAATCTCAAGTGCGTAGTATCATTAATGAATTTAACAGACGAAAAAATCTCATTTGTTAAGTTTGAACTTTCTATAAGAGACAAAATTGCAAACCAATATCAAATTTAATCATCTCATGAAAGAATAAACCTGTCACGCAACATAAATCGCAGGCCTTCCAGGTTTAGACTTATTACTCTTGTTTTCAGGATCAAACTTCATTTTATCATTAACAGCAAACACAGAAACTTCAATTCCCAAGCGCTTCTTAAGCATTTCCTTATTAAACGAATTCAATTCATTAGGAATAGTGTAAAGATAAACATGTTTACCTTCCTTGCCCTGCTTTTCCTTTATAATCTTTAAGACATTCTGAACATCAGAAACAGTCTGCTCAATCATTGCTTCAGCCTTGTCAATATTTTCATTAATCTTACTTTCGTCAGAAATAGGCCAAGCAGCTGCAGAAATCAAAGTCTTGCTATCTACAAATGAGTGCCATAAATCCTCAGCAATATGAGGGGCAAACGGAGAAAGTATCTTCAAAAAGTTTCCAAAATCGTACTTGCTTATTTCATTTTCAAAAGAATCAAATAAAGCACGTAACTTTATCACAGCAATATTATAATTAATTCCTTTGATTTCATTAGAAACATCAATTATTGCTTTATTCAGTTTATGCTCTACTCTTGGAGAAGATTTCCCAAACTTAACATCTTTGGCATAATTCCAAACGCGTTGAACAAATCTATGCATTGATTCTATACCAGTAGAGCTCCAAGAGAAATCCTTATCTGAAGAAGCCATACTCACTAAAAACAATCTAAGGGTATCAGCCCCATATTTCTTAGTCATGTCAAGTGGATCAATAACATTTCCGCGAGATTTGGACATAACAAAACCATCTTCTCCATGAATCATTCCCTGATTAAACAATCTTGTAAATGGTTCACTAACATTCATCAAACCCATGTCTCTTAATACCTTAGTGAAAAATCTAGCATAAATCAAATGCATGCAAGCATGTTCTGCTCCTCCAATATACATATCAACAGGCATCCAATAACTAACACAATCAGGAGACACAGGCATTTTATTATTTCCAGTGTCAGTAAATCTCATAAAATACCAGCTGCTATCTACAAATCCATCCATTGTGTCTGTCTCTCTCCTGCCAGTTTTGCCACACTTAGGACACTTAGCTTTCAAAAATTTCTCATTAGTCAAAAGAGGATTTCCTTTTCCAAATTCAACTTTCGCAGGTAACAAGATAGGCAAATCTTTTTCACTTACAGGCACAATCCCACAATCATCACAATAAACTATAGGAATAGGTGTTCCCCAATATCTCTGTCTAGATATTAACCAGTCACGCAATTTATATTGAGTCATAGCTCCTCCAAATTTTTTATCTTTCAAAAATATTTGAATATGTTTTATTGCCTCATCACTTGTTAATCCATTAAAGTCTCCTGAGTCATGCAATACCCCATATTCTTCAAATGCCTTATTTTTATGAGCCTCACCTTTAGCAGGCTTTACAACATCAACTACAGAAATCTTATATTTCTTAGCAAACTCGTAATCTCGAGAATCATGAGCAGGCACAGCCATGACAAGTCCAGAACCATAATCGGCAACAACAAAATTTCCAATCCAAACAGGAATCTTCTTTCCAGTTAATGGATGAATTGCATAAGTTCCAGTAAAAACTCCTTCCTTATCCAATTTATCCATATCTTC
>CAYIGE010000026.1:0-9642 GCA_964362835.1 Candidatus Woesearchaeota archaeon | reverse complement strand
TTAGGATTGTCTCTCTCTACCTCCACAGGTCTTCCACAGGCCCTCGCTTCTAATACGCACCTCTCACCACCCCCATTTATATCAGCAGGCACATAAACAGTTCCAGAACAATTATAAATATTTCTCAATTTAACTGGATAAACCATATCCATGATTCCTACACCAGCTAGAAGCAAATCAGAAATAATATCAAATGACTCTTGCCAGTTGTCTCGTTGAATTTCACCAATAATAAGTTTTGTCCCAGATTTAGCAATCATTCTTTCGTGTCTTTTCCAGTAGGAAAAAGACCCAACAGAAAGCCAGTCCCAGATAATAGGGGCTTCGTCCCATTTAGTGTAAATATCTGTATTGACTCCAAAAGCATGAATTAAATTTCCTTTTACATTCTTTAAATAATGTTCCTTCACCCATTCTGTCTCATAGAAGATAACATCGTAGATGTTTGCGGTAGGAATTGGACTAGCATTTCCAGCTAAACATAAACCCAAAGGTATTTTCTTTATTTGGTTCTTTATAGACACCATAGCATTGTCCACAGGAGAACCAAAAGCGCCCCAGCCTAGAATGAAATCGTATTTTTTGAAATCAAAAACCAACTCGTAGTTTTCTTCATACAAGTTATATCTGTCTACACTAAAATCTTCATCAAGTATTTTGAGTGCAGCCCATAAACCATCTCTCAAAAGATTTGAGTATCTATGGTCAAAAACAAAAAGTATCTTTTTTTTATTCTTTGCCATTTTCCAATTATTTAACCCTATTTGTAGCCCGCACCTGTCTTGCTTTTTCAAGTGCCGCTAATCGCTTAGCACGAATTTCTTTCTTTTTTGCATCCACGGTCTCCATTGCCGTCATTGACGGAACAACAATTTTTTCCTTTGGTGTTGGCATGTGCCCAGAAACATGTTCGGTAAATAAACTAAGTCCTTCAATTTTTCCAAAACAAACAGGACACTCAAATGTTTGACCAGGAAGTTCCATTTCATTTCCATCTTTGTCAACTAAAATAGCTGACCCATTCCTTACAAGTATTTCGTAGGGACCAGGAAAATCAATAATCTCTCCTACTTGAACATCAGGAAATTCTTTTGGTTTCCATTCTTCTTTTACTTTTTTAAGAAACGCCATCTTCTTCTTTCACCTCCTTTTTTGTAGTATCAATATTAGTTAATGTCAAAATCCTCTTCCAAACCGCTCCAGCATGTTCTCTTTTCATAAACCCTCTGTCCACAGAAATAGAAAGAGCCTGAGAAAGACTTAATAATTCTTGCATAAGTCCTCCACCCCAGTTGGCAACTGTTTTAATTGTTTTTTCGTCGTCTGTTTCCATTTAACTTCTAAAATGTTTTTTCTCTTCCCAGTCCTTAGGTCTATCCATTGGACCAGAACCAGTTCCTCTGTATCTAGTTTTAAATCTTGCTTGAGATGCACAAGCGCGAGAACAATATTGAATTTTTTTATCTCTTCTGTCTCTCAATATAACCTCTTTACCACAACTTGGGCATTTACCTGTTGTTCTACCAAATTTATCATTCTGCATAATTTCTACACCTCCTTCAACATCCAAGAATTTCCATAACTCTCTGTTTCTTTATGACAAGGAACACACATTGTTATTCCATTATTTACATCTAAAGCTTTCTTTATATCAACAGACTTTGGAACAATATGGTGGGGATGAATAGTTTTCCCCCTGCCCCCACACACTTGGCAGGTGTAATTATCTCTCTCATAAACCTTAACCCTCCATAATAAATATTCGGGAGAATTTTTAAATTTTTCCCAGAACCCAGTTTTTCCTTGGTCCTTTTCTTTCCAGTAGCAATCATATGAGCAATGTAATTTTTTAGTTCTTTTTATTCTATATTTTTTAACCCTAAACTCTTTACTGCAATGTTCACAATCAACATACACTCCCCACTCATCTTTTCCTTTATTCCAAGGAATATAGTCTTTTTGCATATTTTTTCCACCAACGTTAGGAGGAGGGGCATAATTTGCTTTTGCCCATTTAGAAAAACATTCTTGACTACACAAACGGACCTTAATATCTTTATTAATAAATTTTTTAGAACACACTACACAAGGGCGACAACGACAATCACTGCAGTATTTAAAATTTCCTTTCGAAAATTTAAACACATTATTACATTTTACACATCTTTTTTTTACCATTTTTTAAATTTCTTTCTTTATTGCTAAATCAGGGTTTTGTATATTTACACGAAACAAGGCATCCCATTTTTTACAAACTTTATCCCAGGTGAAATAATCTTTAGCCCATTTTATCATATTTGGACGAATTTCTTCTTGGAGTTCAGGACTTTTAAGTATTCTAACTAATTGTTTTGAATATTCTTTTTGACCTTCTTCAGTAGAAATATCTACATCTATCTTGATACCATTTTTAACTGTTTCTTTAAGAGCAGCACGATTTATTACGACAGGAATGGCTCCCAAAGCCTGACATTTTTGAGCAGTTATACAATTTATTTCATCAAAATCGGTCGGATACGCCCATATAGATGATTCTGCCATTGCCTTGTGAAGTTCATCATGTCCAACCCTGCCATGATAAGTTATACCCTTTTGTTTCATTTCATCTAAAATCATGTTTTTCCATTTTTGTTTACCTGGATTATCAGGATATATTTTGTCAAAAATCTCAAAACCATAGTAAATATGTAAGTTAGCCTGTGGAACTTCTTTTATAATTTCTGGCCACATTTTCAACAAATAAATTAAACCCCTATCTAATGATGAAGAATAAATTAATCTATACGGGTCTCTTTTGTTTTTCTTGGGAATTTCAAGGTTGCTAACACCATTTGATGTCAAGAAAACCTTTTCATCTGGCATCTTTTCATATTTTCCATTTTTAAATATCCTTAACAAACTCTTGTGATATTCAGACAATATAGCAATTTTATTAACCTGACTAATCCTTTCATCAGTAAAATCTGGATTATTTGGAATATCATGTAACCAAACCATTATAAACTTTGATTTAGGCTTGAAATCAACAAATCCTAATGCCCTCCATAAAATTAACACATTAAACTCATCCTTTACGTTAAAGTCATACCACTGTAAATATTTGACACCATCGTGGTCACCATGTTTTGGTCCTGGGTTGGCATAAACAGTAACTTTCCAACCAAGTTTAGTTAATTCCCTACTTAAATAAACAACAGCTTCTTCAGAACCACCTAGTCCTGTTTTTAATGAATCTGGTGACCATTGTTCAAATCCTGGCCCACAAATCATAGCTATTTCATTGTTCTCCCATTTCTTTGGAGGGAGGAATAAATGTCTCATCTCTGATGCAAATCTTTCCTGTCTTAAATCTTCAGGAATTGCTCTAACTAAATACTCAAGTTTCTCTTTGTCTTTTGTTTCTTCAAGCACTTTACCTAAAAATACAATACTCTGGGAAATTTTATTAGCCTTAATAAGACCCTCAACACTTTTAAGTCTTTCTTGATAATCAGGAAGAGTAGGATAAATTTCAATTAATTTCTCACTACTCTCTTTTGCTAATTCTAAATTATTTGTATTCATTCCCACCTGATATCCAACTTCTAAAGCTCTGGTCATAAAATCACGAGGAGTTTGAACAATAGTAGTTTTTGGACTTTCCATACTCGTAGCCACCGTCAACCAATGTTTTGCCTTTTTAAAATCACCCATTATTGAATAAACCATTGCAAGGTCAACATAGTAATTGGGGAATTCTGGTGCTTCATTTATAGCACTTTGAAGAGCTTCTATGGCCATTGAATAATTTCTAGAAATAACCGCTACATCGGCGATATATCCCCATGCAGTTGCTCTTTCTTGAGGCCAACCAGAACCTTCTTGATATCCAGGTGTTCCCAGTTTACCATAGCCATCTAAATATTCACCAAACAAAGTCAAGGCTAAATTAAAGTTAATTTTTGTGCTCGCTGGGTCCTTAGACATTTTACCTTTATCCACATAAGCCTTTGCAAGATAAACTAAAGTTCTAGGGTCTTTTCTCTTTTCTACTTTTATTCCTTTCTCAAGAATACGAATATTTCTTTCAATGTTTGTATCCATTCTTTTACTGTCACTAGATATATGAATTACAATACATTTGTCATTGTCAACTTTCATTACATTTTCTTGTTTTTGTTCTATAAGTGTTTCATGAAGCATTCCAACCCATTTGAAAGTCCCATCATTTCTAACAATTCTCTCTCTCACTTGGTCAACAACAACATTTCTAATTTCCCCGTTCTCATCAAAATCAACCATGTACCAATAATGGAAAAAGACAGCAGCATGAGAATAAGTGGCAGCTATATCAGAAATATCATGAAGATGTTCGGCTCCTTGAAGAATGTCATCTGCATCCTGCCAATAAATAAAATTATTTTTTCCACGAGGAACTTGAGTGAGAGCAAAATTTCTAGCAACAGAAAAATCATCAACCCACTTGAAATAAGATACATTAGCATTAAACTCTTTTTTTAATATTTTTTCTAAAGGAGTGTTTTTTTTGAAGTTATCATCAGGAAAAGTAATAGTTATATAAGCACCATCAACATACTCAATAACTGAAGAAATTGAACGTCTAACCATCTCAATGGGTTCATCATTTTTGAGAATCATGTTCAAATAAAGGTTAGAAGACCTCTGTTTTTTTTCAGTTTTTACACTCATTTTTTACAGTTTTTTGTCTGGTGTATTCGTGAAAAATCTACTTATACACTCAGGATAATTTTTTGTGTGCTCCACCTTGTCCAAGTCTACCAGGTAACTTTCCTGCTGCCTGTAACTTAGCTGAAGATGAACTTGTAACACCATTGTCAATCATTATATTCTTGCCAAAAGCAGTTTTACTTGCCACTGGTTTTGTAAGCGGAGAAAGATTTTGAGAACCCTGTTTAAAACCTGCTTTTGTAGCAGTTACTTTAACCATAGGTTTTTTATTTTTAGAATAATTGTCCATAATTTATAATATCACCTCCTTTAATACTATTGGGTTAATATTCATTTGTCAAGCACTAGGACTAGCACTAGCTGATGGGCTTAAACTTGCTGACATACTAGAACTTGCACTTGATGAAGGAGATTGGGAAGGAGATTCAGTTACAGCATTCAAGAAAAACAATATCTTGTTTTCATTTACATATTTAGAAGGAACTAACCCAATTGCCGCCACTACGTCTTTCCACAGGTTTCCCAGTCTCCCTGTAGGTGTTCCTCCTTTGTTATTAATATATTTTATAAGCCAAGTTGTCTCCAATTCTGCTAATGTTGTCCCAGAAGAAGTTGCACCAACATCACTAATATAATATTCTCTTTTTAATTGACCGAGAGGTTTCTGGGCTGTTGTCCCAGGTACCTTTGAAGAAAACCATTCTCTTTCTATTTGATTAAGTAATCTTGTCATATTTAATTTATATCAAACTTATTATCTTTCTACAACCTTTCATCATGTTTTTTCACTTACCCTGAAGCCAGGGTATCTATGTGCAAACTTCCTATAAAAATCCCTGTCAAAAGATATTTCTTCATTTTTATATACCCCTCTAATTAAAGATTGTAACCCAGTTGGGAAGATAAGTTGGAATCTTCTTTCTATGTCTCCTCCTCCCTTTGTTACCCCGAATTTCTTGTCAGTTGTAATTTCTTTTATGTCAGAGATATTTACTTTCAATGCTTCAACTTCTTCTGGTGCACTATTAACCCAATAATTAACCAATTCATCAATAACCGCCCAAGGGTCTTTATTAACCCGCAGTTTCGTAATCTTGTCTGCTAACTCAAGTTTGTCTGAAGTTAACAGTCTACCATTTTCATCAATAATCAGTTTTGACATTTCTTTTGTGCCTGCAACGGCTTTTAGCGAGCCTTGCAGGCGTGATTTTCTTTGTCGAGAGAGGTAACACGAAAATAATGTTACGTTTTATACTCCCCTAGCTAATTGACTACCAAACAAAACAGACTAACCGTTTTGATTGTAACCAGTTCTCTTTAAGTCCGCTGCTTGATTAAGTACTTCCAGAGTAAACTCTGTAACCCACATTCCTTTGTCAGCATCTCCTGTTTTTGCGAGTTGCTCGAACATTGGTTTGTCAAGATATGCAACTTTATGCAAATCTTCTCTTAAACCGTAAACGGTTGTAGTACCTGCAGTGTTCTGAACGTCTCTGTGATGCATGATTCTATGAGAACCAACAGCAGAGTCGTAAACAAGCACATCCTTAACTAATCTTCTTTCAGAAGCATCAATATACCTAGTTGAATTACCGCTGAATCCAGCAATTGCTTGCTTAATTTTAACAGTACATAGAACCATGTCGAATATTTTATCTGCCGAAACAGTAGTGTACGCGTCTGATGTCATATCATTAAGCTCCTGCTCTGAGAACGATGTTCCAGAGGACCTTGCGGTTACTACAGAAGTAATGAAAGCATCAACACCCGTCATTTGTCGGGCTACACCAGAAGAACCAGATGCTCTGGTAGAGTTCAAGATAGCATATTCCATCTTGAGCTTCAGCCTTCTTAAAGCATCAGCCTTTTGAAAAGCCCATGGGTCTCCAACAGCTGCGACGTTTACACGTCTTTCTGTTCTAGAAACCTGTACTGGCTCCTGGATGATATGTGTCACGTTGGTTGCTCTACTAGGAGCGGTCAAGTCTCCAAATGTTGGGTCGGAACCCTCTATATTTGAAGAAACTGACGCTGGGCGTGTGATTGCATATGTTAACCATTCATGCAAAGTTCCTCTCGCTGTACTTGTTCCAAACAAGGTCAAAAGAGGAGTTTCATCGGGACTCACGTCAGCTAAGACGTCGAGTAAATCCTCACGCCTACTAGAATCTTGATAGGTCATTACAATTTTATTACTCAGTTATACTTTTATAACTGGACCAGAACATTTCTGTCTGATTCTCATAATTTCGTATGAGTTTGGACTATATCATCAGCTGTTAAGCTGTAAGGCGTATAGTCTCTGAGGATTCTGTTCTTCCTCTACTATTTAACTCGGTTATCTTTTCTTTAAGAGACTTTTCTATCTCTCCATACTCGTATTTTTTATCACTTGATTTTCTGTAGTTTATAAATTGTTTTAAAACCTCAGCTTGTTTGTGTTTAGCAAAAGGATATTTTAACAATAAATCTAAGACAGGTTTCATTCTCTTCATTCCTTTCAAAAGAAATCTCAATGAACTACGATAATTCCTACGAGCTTTGATTTCCATAAGATAAACGGGGAGTTTTAAATCCCGCATATATCGAGCGAATTGGTTGATTATTTTTCTATCGGTGCATTCAACTTGTAATATCGGACTATAGTTAGTCTTTCCATTTAGTTGCCGATAAGAGCGAAGACCTAAATTGCCTTCACCATCTATCAAACCCAAAACATAACCGATTTTAAAGAACAGTCTTTCCTGCTGATTGCCCATTGTAACATCTTGACCGTTTTCACTCATATGGTTTGTATTATACACCCATATTATAAGTAAGTCAAGCTTTAGGGTTTTCCAGCAAATAGCCTTATTTAACGGGGTCTAGTCGTTAAGTTTAAACCCCATGCCATATTTATCGATTAAAAAATCTTCACCCCCTTTCCTTACCACAACTTCGATACAAAGTGTGGTAAGGTTGCGGACTATACCACACTAGGAGGTCGTTTCGCCCTGTTCACCTTCTTTTTTGAGAACGTGTTCAGTATTCGCGATACGCCTTGCTAAAGCTTCAGTGTCCCCATAACGGGTTGCCTGCTGAAGTTTTACGAGCTCCTCTGAGCCAGCGAGACCGACTCTATTGTCGGGTTGTTCACCAGGCACAGAAACAGCCGCTTGTTGCTTAGCATCCTCCCCCGAAGGGTTGTTTGCAGCAACCGTCTGCTCCCCAGGCTTAACTTTCGAAGCAGAAGCCTGCTGGTTTTTCTCACTCCCTGACATGTTGCTACCTCCTTTAGCGAATTCCGCAGCTTTTTTAAAGCTGAGCGGTTTTCCGCCATAATCCTGAGGATTAATAAGAGAATCATAAATTAAAGCTCTTGTCTGATTGTGGAATTTAGTATTAAATTCACTTCCAGACGGATTTAATTCAGGGTAAGCCTTAAAGGCTTCCTCATTCTGCCTATCAATCTCTCTTTGCTCTGATGTCTGGATATATTGTTGTACAGCTTTCTCCGCGTTGGAGGCTTTACTGTTCAATTCTTCTATCCTAGATTGCAATTTTTTGTCATCAATAAATCTTTCCCCAGTTTCGGGGTTTACCTCGACAAAATCTGCAACATTAACCTGTTTAGCAACTCCCTGAATAGGTTGTTGCTGAATAGGAGCAAATTGCTCATTCGCAAGTGCTCTTTGAGTTAACTGTTGTCGCAGTAAATCGTTGGCCTCATAAAGGCGTTTGTTGCTGTCTATCAGCTTATCAAACTGTCCTTGAGTCCTTGTATTATCTGTTTCTAACGTTACTTTTTCCTCTGTTTTTTGTGTCGTCTCTTTAACAGAATTATCAGCTGTCGCTGGTGTCTGTTGTGATGCCGACTGATTTACAGGGTTAGATACTTGCTGTTGTACAGCAGTGTCAGTTCCTTGTGTTGTTGTCATTTTATATCACCTCTTTTCATTATGCCCAGTTGCGTTTGGGAGCTCGAGCATCTCTCCCTCGGTTGGTGACCTACACACTAATTTGAAAAACTTTGATAAAGTGCTACTCAGTTTCAAATTTAAACTATAGTCCTAAGGCTTTACCTTTATAGTAAAGTTTGCCCTTTTGAACTTCGAAAAAACCCAGGAGACCCATTTTACATTCTTTACATTCCGTACCCCCTGGTTTAAGTATGAAATAATGTTTACATTTTTTAAATTCTTCTGGTCTTTCGCGAATAATTTTGTTTTCACTCCAAAAATCCCGCGTACGAGTTTTATAAAAGGAATCAAAACTATTTGATGAAATAGATTTTTCGTCTGATGCTGGTAGTGGTGGTAGTGTTTGTTCATCTGGCATTTTTAGTTACATTACATTATCCTCATCTTATTTCTTTGTATCTCACCATGTTTCACTTTGTCAAGGTATTCAGCTCGAGAGGTAGCTTTTGCTATCTCTTCAAGAATCTCTTTTGCATTATTAGATGCATGGAAAGCATTAAGTTCTCTCCACTCCCATTCCTTTTTTGCAGTTGGTCCCTCAATTGTCCTTGGGTCAACCCAGCTATGATAAGCAGCAGAGACTAACCATTTTTTTATTATCTGCCAACCAGGATTATTCCTATCCATTTCATATAAAGCTTGACCTTCTAAAAGGTCATGCTCCTCTTGTTCATTTAGAACTTTCTTAATCTCCTCTTCTGTTTGTTTTTTACCCTGTTGGGTTTGTTTGGTTGCCATATTTATTTACAATATTACTAAGTATTTCAGGATTTGGTTGTCCAACATCATTTTGTGGCTGTGGTTGTCCATCTTCAACCTTCGCTAATTGATTAGCGCCAAAACCAGGACCCATCTGTTCAGCAGCCTGTGCCAAAGCCTGTCCTTGGTCACCACCCTGTCCTTGACCTGCTTTATCACCCATCATTTTTAACAACTCTTGGATAGATTGATTTCCCCCTGCTTCTCCTGGGGCACCATTCATTCCACCAGCCCC
>CAYIGE010000025.1:2513-9660 GCA_964362835.1 Candidatus Woesearchaeota archaeon | reverse complement strand
GCTTGGTAGGATAAACTTCCCTTACCTCGTGCCTGTGAAATTATTCTTTTACCCATTTTACAATCTTTGAGCCTCCAACCTGCGCAACATTTCTTCTCTTTCCACAGCACTTACGTGTCCTAATCTGCCTTCAGAACCAGGTAAATAATCTGTAACTGCGAAACTTAATCCTTTAGTATATGAAGGGATTACAGTTGCAACTCTTCCACCTTGTACTTCAAAAGTACTTGTGCGATAAGATCTAACCGGACCTTTATTGCTCTCTGTAGATGGTCCCCTACCTATAAATTCATGAACTGATTCTCCAAGAGTAAAATTTTGTTTTCCATTATAAATAACATCAACACTTTCCCCATTTTGTCCAGTTACTAATTTGCATCTTGTTCCTTCAATTAATTTTGGGGTTTTCATATTAAATCATTCCTATTTTAGTTGCAACGTCAATTGCAGGGTTTTCTTTAGCTAATTTAACGTACGCGAATTTCTTATTTCCGCGAGTGAGAGTTCTAACTTTAGAAACTTTGACGTTGAATAATTTTGTAACTTCTTTAGCAATATCTGTCTTACTTTCTCTTCTGTCTGTTTCAAATATTAAAGTATTCTCTAAATCAATTAATTTCACTGCCTTTTCAGATGTAACTGGATTTAACATTTTAGTTTAGCTCCTTGAGTGCTTGTTCAGTATATAAAGTCAAACGTCCAAGAGGGTATAAATCTGCAATAGATAATTCGTTAGTAGATACGACGTCAATTCCCTTTAGACTTATTTTTTCAGTAGGGCTTTTAACAAGAAGTAATCCGGCGCTTGATTTATACATATTTCCCCTCATTTTTCCTTTTCCAGAACGAACCGTTTTTTCTTGTAATGCGACTTCGTAATTCTTTCCTAAAACCTTTTTCAAAATTTCAATCAATTGTTTAGTCTTCAAATCATTTACAGGAGATGAAAGAATTATTGGGAAATGTACCGTTGTATCTTTAAGTCTTGCATATCTCTTTGAGATTAATTCGCTTCTAGCAGTAGCTGCAAAAGCAGAATGCATAGCCATAGTCTTCTCTCTAATATTAATTTTAACAGGTCTATATCTTATCTTAGGTGCGTGAACTGCTCTTCCACCTCTAGCTGCGTTTATTTCAGCTCCAACCCAATAGAATTGTGTTCCGCGCCTCCACATTGCTTTTCTAGGAGCACGAGAAATTCCCTTACCATAATGTCCTTTCCATTCATGTCTTCGGTGGCTTATTGTTCCAGAAGCAGAGTGTTTTCTTCCAGCATAAGGAGATGGACTATGAGGATGATACTCTTTGTCTGCTTCGTAATATTTTAGAGCTATATCTTCACGAATACGGCCATCAAAAACAGCAGGCAGACTAATTTCAGACTTCTTCTCTCCATTAGCGTTGAAAACTGTGGCTTTCATCTGTGCACCTCTAACAATTCCAATTTCTTACGCGTCTGTTTCAAACTAAGCCTTAGTGGGAAAGTCAATAAAACTTGTCTTTTAGCCGGACCTTGAACACTGCCGTTTAAAATTAAATAATTTGTTTGAATATTACCATAATTCTTGAAATTCTTGACATTTACTTTATCTTTTACGGTCAAGTTAGAACCCAATATCTTAAGATTATAATGAACACGAGTAAACATACCTAACTGACCCGAAATAGGAACACGAAATATAACTCTTGCAGGGTGCCATGGTCCCAAGCTTCCAGGTCCACGTCTTCCTTTTTCAGATTTGTGCTGTCTCAAACTAATTCCAAAACGAGCAACTGGGCCGGATAATCCTTTACCCTTTGTTAAACCGCGAACATCAAGCATGTCCGACTTGAATACATCTGTGAACAAAATATCTTTTCCAATATGATCCTTAACAAAAGCAAGCTTGTCTTTTCCACCAATTCCAACTTCAATTATGTCTGGTGTTTTCTTAACATTGGTTCCCTTAGGAACAGAATAAATTATTACTCTAATATCATCAAAATCTTTTACTTCATCTAAAGAATTAGCAGTTTGTGGTATTTTCATGACCTTAACTATCTTTTTTAGCTCTCGGTCATTTGAAACAACAACTTCAGTCATTGGTTTTCCACTCTTGTAGAATCTAACAGAATAAATCTTAACAGGCGGAGTTTCAAGGAAAGTTACAGGTATTGCAAGCTTTTTACCAGGAGTCATAGATTTTGGAGTAGAGTCTTTTACTGTAGCAGTAGCCATTCCCACTTTGTAAGCAATAAATCCTAAAAGTCCATCTCCTTTAATTGCATCCCAGTTTACACTAGGTAAAAAACGTTCAGCGCGTTTACGCGGCCAAAACTGCAGGCTTCCGTATCGAGGTCTTGATATTTTCATATTCCATTTTGTTTATGGTGCAACTCTCCAAATTTAGTGATTTCCGTGTAGCAATCACGTCCTCACTTTCTACTAACACTCTTCAGAAATTGAGTATTTAAACTTTGCTCACAGCTTTGCAAAGTTTAATCTAGAAAATAGCAATTTTCTATGTTTAAATCTTGCTTAGAATCAAGATTTAAGCTTGGTGATATCAATCAACTTTGTTTAAACTTTGCTCATAATTTTGCAAAGTTTAAGAAATAAAATGGTAAAATCTCCCTTGTAGAGTCTTACCTCAAAATAAATTAAATCTAGAAATTTCAATCAATTTTCCCCCAACCAGGTGGAGGAGGTGGCGAAGGCGAAGGTCTAGGAGGGTAAGGGAGAACATTAACAAGACATTGGCTCAACAATATTCCCTGATCAAGTTTCAAATATCCTCGAGTATTTTGCCCCCAAGGAGAACCCGCTTTAGGTTGAATATCTTGATTAGCGATAGGTATTGGTCTAGGAACGTCGCACCAACCATCAGCAGGCGGACCATCAACACAACCAGGACTGTAATCACTCCAAAAGTTTTGTTTCCAAAGCACTAGATTCTCTACATCAAAAGCAAGAATAGGAGCACCTATAAAGTCATTCCGTGAAATTTGATTATTAAACCATTGAAGACCAAGAACACCATTATAAATATCAAATAAAGGGTGATTTCCAATATAATTTCCATGAACTCCTAAGACATGTATGTTATATGTAGTTTTTGGAGAAGTAAAATTAAACTTAACGCCCCCGACAAGATTATTCTCTATAATATTCGCCAGCACAATAGTTAAACTGATAGAGAATTCTTTTAATAATGGGTCGTTATTATCTATAACATTTACTCCATAATCTCTATTGCTTATAATATCGTTGCAAATTAAAGTTGTACCTGCAACCCTAGTGTTATTATAACTAAAACTTTCATCTATTGATGATGAGGAACCATTTAGAAATACACCATTGTTACCATTAAAAGATATTATATTCTGAGTAAATTCTCCTCCGTTGATTACCGAGCTAAAATCAGAGACATTTCCAGAGAAGGGGAAAGGATTTTTTAATTGCAACAATACGCCTGATTCTTTGTTATACCTTATCCTATTCGCATAAACCTGGTTTATAGAAGAAACATAGAAAGGATCCCTCCAGTTTCCAAAAGCAAATCCACAAGAATTATCTGAATTGGGTGTAGAGCTACTGTCTATTGTCACTTCGATACCATTTTTATTTCCCTCTATTCTATTTAAATAAATAAAATCAATTCTAGACTCCGCTAAATGGTTTGCGTTAGGATAGTTATTTGAAGGATTGCATCTTATTTCAGTTCCATTAGGTCCCTGAGTTTTCTTTGTATGGACATTTATTCCAACCAAACTATTATTTGTAATATTATTCCCATTTATGAAGTAACTCTCACGAAACAAACCAGTTGAAAAGTCAGTATTTTTTACACCATTTGCTAAGTTATTACTTAGTTGGTTTCCATCAATTATAATAGTATTATTTTCATCGTCAATGTCCTCGAGATACCTATAATACCTCTCAGCATCAACATGTATTCCATTCTCATAATTATTAGAAATAGTTGCATTGAATATCCTTACATCATTAGGGAAATAATTAGGGAATAAATCTGGATTTACTGTGTATCTTAAAGGATCTTTATAATTAGACCCTACATAAATTCCATTTTCAAACCTATTTTTACTATAACTTCCACCAACTACGTCTATTTGATAAGTATTTTCATTTATCTTCAATCCATTTTTCTTATTGTTGATGGCTTGAACATTTCTTAGTAAAACTCCTTTAAGCTTTTGAGGATTAGCAGTTCCAACAGAACCCTTTAAAAAAATTCCATTTTCAGAAAAAGCAATAAATATGCAGTCTTCTACACTAATATTGCTATAAGGACCATTTATAGACAACCCATTTTGAATAGATGAGTTTTCTCCAGTGAAAGTAGCAGCAAGACATTTCACACTAACATTACTTGCCCCAATTCCAATCCCATAATTATAATTCCCAGGACAAATAACTGCAGACTGCATAATCAACTTTGGATATGCTGGAGGGACAATACAAGAGGGTTGAACGGGCACAGAGGGAACATTCCTTCTAGGCGCAAGAGAAACATCAAAAAACCCAAACTCGTAAAATAGAAAAATAGCAACAAGAGACACAACAGCAAAAGCAATCAACCAACCCCTACTCTTATTCATACTACTCTTTATGAAAATGCTATATATATATATATATATTCTTTTCTCAAATAATAAGAATCAATAAAACTTAAATATCTATAAAACTGCTAATAATCATGAGTGAATCATCAAGAGAATTACAGGAGTTTGAGGAAGATAGTAAATGGTTTTATGAGAATATTGACCATTTAAGAGAAAAAAATCTTTCTGGCAAGTTTGTGGCCATTAAGAATAAAAAAGTATTGGCCTCCGATAAGGAGATAAGTGTAGTTATCAAAATGGTAGAAAGTCAAGGAGAAAATCCAGCATATGTAATTATGGAGTTTATTTATCCAGAGGGGACAGTTGTTCTGCTTTAAATCAAAATGAAAATTCCTGTTAGAGTAGAATTCTTTGCAGGAGGAATCAGACCAATAATCACCTTATGTTTACGGTCTAAAGAGCCATTAATTTTTGGGTTTATCAATGCCATTATAGATACAGGTAGTCCAACAACAATTATTGGTGGAGCGGATATTCAAAGGATGAGAATATCCCAAATTCAAATGCAAAAATTCATTGGAGAAGAAAAAGAAGTAAATTTAGGAGGGGCTCAACTAAAAACAAGAATATTGCCAGATGCAGAAATAATAGTTGGGGGAAAGAAGCATATAATCTTACCAATACAAGTTCCAGTAAAAATAATTAAAGGCACTCCTCCTCCAAGCATAGTGGGCATAGATTTTCTTCTAGCGGGAAGGTTCAAGTTCTTTTTTGACCCAAGTTCCAAGGAAGCCCATTTAGAAGCAGAAGATTAACTTCACAAATATTCAAATAAGCATAATAAAAAATAAAACAAAAATCCTTTATCCTTAACGAGACTTGTGAGTAAGCATCAAATAATTTGACGCTATTACTAGATGCATCAAGAATGTAGGCCAACTACCCCAAGCTACAGTGAATGCAGCAACTAGCATTATAATTACAGGTGGCCACACAGTATACTTCAGCTTCCAGCTAGCTAAAATCGCTATACCGAAAACAATCTCTGATAGTATCAAAACCCATGCAAAGAATGTAGCTACAGGAAATCCTATTCCCGAAAGCATTCCGACAACTGCGGATGGCTTGATAACGAACAGTTTCAACAATCCGGGAACAAGCATAACAAGTCCAAGAAGAACTCTATTTACCATTGCAATATGTTTAATATTCATAAAAACCTCCCAAGAAAAACAAGCTCAAAGAACTATTTAAGCTTTATTTCTTTTTTAGTTTAAGCAGAAAAGTTAAATTCTTTTCTGTGAGTAATTCCATCAATATTCAACTTACGAACAATCACACCCTTACGAATCGCTCTTTCACGCATCTTCACAGGGTCTTTTTCATCTTGGGGAACTTCAATGTCTCTAATATCATAATCATATCTCACTTCTGCTTTATTAAACTCGGGAAAATCAAAAAACAATTTCTTTGCAAATTCGGGATTAGTAGTCTTTAATTTACAAAAATCTACTTTAATATCTCCAGAACTACTTCCAGGCTTAGCAGATTTAGGAGCTTTAGGTTTTATTTTTAATTCACTCTTACCTGTAGAAAAAGATAAAGCAACAAAAGCTCTTGGAACAGAATCGCAAATAGAAATGATTTCATCTCCAGTATACTCCCCAGAAATAGCATATTTCTTAACACCCATAAATTGGCTTATTCCATGATAGTGGATATTTGACGGAAGAACCTTAGTAGAAATTATAACTCCTTCAACTTTAGTTTTATTAGGACCAAGCTCTTCAGCACAAAATCTTACAAATTCTCCCACATACTCGCTAGTTGTCACAAATGAATAATTTCCCTTTGAGACCTTTGCTTGAACAATAGCCTTATTTGCGAAAACACCACGGCTATATTTCTCAAACTGTAAGTGGGTAGAATTATCGCTTATACCGGAACAAAGTTTATGAATAAAAAAATCCATCTCTTATTCTGTAAAACTTAGTTTATAAATGTCAGCGTTTTTGAAATTTCAAACACTATAGAAGTCTTACTAAACTTTATATATAACAAACTCGTCGGAAAATAATGGCTCTATCAAATAAAGATATAAGGAGAATTTTTGTTTCAGGTATTTTGTTAATGCTTGGAATTGGAGCCTTCTTGATAATAAAACCAATAGTCCTATCAATTTTCGGAGGTCTTATTTTAGCTTATATCTTTTCTCCCGTTTATAAAAGAGTCTATAGAATAATTCACGAAAGAAATACTGCAACGATTCTAATGTGCGTTCTCGTTTTTGTTATTATTTTAGTTCCATTATGGTTCATTATCCCAGTAGTTGTTCAAGAAGTATTTGATTTGTTTAATTTAACTCAAAATATAGATTTTTCTGTAATAATTAAAAACTTATTTCCCTCCTCACAACCAGAGTTTCAAGAGAAATTAACAACCGTAGTAATTCAATTTACAGGAAATATGGCTTCCTCCATATTTAGCTACTTAATCGGTTTACTTCAAAATCTACCGACTTTGATGTTAAATCTAGCAGTCGTTTTGTTTGTCTTCTTCTTTGCACTACGCGACCAAGAAAGTT
>CAYIGE010000025.1:0-2503 GCA_964362835.1 Candidatus Woesearchaeota archaeon | reverse complement strand
GGAATATCTCCATTTAGAAAAGATAAAGAAACAATTTTAGTGACAAGATTCAGAGACATTACTTCTTCCATCATTTACGGATATATTATAGTCGGAATAGTTCAAGGTCTAGCCCTAGGACTCGGTCTATTAATATTCGGAGTTCCTAAAGCCTTAACGCTTACATTATTTGGTACCTTCGCATCCATGCTTCCAATGATAGGTCCATGGTTTGTATGGGTTCCAGTTGTAATTGGAATGCTTATTAGTGGTAAAGTAGGCTTTGCAATAGCATTCGGAATCTATTGTCTATTTTTTGTTTCAACAATAGATAACATTCTAAGACCTTACATCGTGTCTCGTAAAACCGGAATTTCATCAGTAATTATTTTAGTTGGAATGATAGGAGGATTGTTTGTATTCAATTTATTGGGCTTAATACTTGGACCCCTTATATTGTCTTATTTAATATTGTTCCTTAAAGCCTACAAAGATGGCACCCTTTCAGATATGTTCTCTCCAGCGGAATGATTTTAAAGAGATTTAACTTTTTGTAATCATGCATTTAAAATTACACATATTAAATATATCTACAGGCAGACCAGTAGTGTTCTTGCATAAATCTTCTGCAAGAAAAATGGGTGTAAATACAGGAGACCGAGTCACAATTAAAAAAAATGGAGAATCTCTAGTCGCAATAGTGGATTTAGTGCAGGGATTTATAAAAAAGAACGAAGTAGCCATATCCGAAGAATTAGACCTTGCTCTTAAAGGAAATGATAAGGGATATATTGAAGTTATACCCTCAAACATTGCAGAGAGTTCTTCAATATTACATGACCAGATTAAATGTAACCAATACTCACAAAAGGATTTAGAAAAAATTATGAGTGACATTGTAAACAACCTCCTGACAGAAGCAGAAATCGCCTACTTTATATCTGGAATGGTTCACTGTAAATCTTCTACAAAAGAGATAATATATTTGATAAATGCTATAGTAAAAACAGGTACTATTCTCTCTTGGTCTTATAAAATAGTTGCAGACAAGCATTCTATCGGCGGTATAGCGGGAAATCGCACAACTCCGATAGTTGTTTCTATATGTGCGTCTGCAGGAATCATAATGCCAAAAACATCTTCAAGAGCGATTACTTCAGCATCAGGAACTGCAGATACAATAGAATCAATTGCACCGGTAAATCTATCAGTTTCCCAATTAAAAAAAGTTGTTCATAAAACCGGAGCTTGTTTAGTATGGGGGGGCTCTTTAGGTCTTGCTCCAGCAGATGACAAACTGATAAAAGTGGAGAAATTATTGAGAGTAGACCCAGAATCTCAATTATTAGCATCCATCTTAGCAAAAAAAGTTTCAGTAGGAAGCACTCATGTTCTCATAGATATTCCATTCGGACCTGGCGCCAAGGTTTCAAAAATCCAAGGAGAGAGATTAGGCAAATTATTCAGATTATTAGGAAAAAAGTTAGGGTTAAAAATTAAAACTATTCTAACAGACGGTAAAGAACCAATTGGTAATGGAATAGGTCCAATTCTTGAAATGAAAGATGTCCTTAAGGTCTTAAAGCAAGAAAATTCTCCAAAAGACCTTGAAAACAAATCTCTATTCATAGCAGGAAATATATTAGAAATGGTTGGAAAATCTAGAAAAGACCAAGGAATCATAAAAGCAAGGGAGATTCTTTATTCAGGTGCTGCTTACAAAAAATTCTGTGAGATAATATCTGCTCAAGGCGGAGATCCTAAAACATGGTTATCTGAAGCTAAATTCAACCATACGATAATATCAAAACATAATGGGATAATAAAAAGAATAATCAATCAAGATATCAATTACCTCGCCCGAATAACTGGCTGTCCTGTTGATAAAGCGTCAGGCATTTATCTATACAGACACGTTGGTGAATATGTACAAGAAGGCGAAAAAATAGTAACCATTTTCTCAGAATCTAAACAAAAGTTGAAAGAAGCAGTCAAATTCTTCAAAAATAACAAACCAATTGTCATTAAGTAAGTAAACTATTAGTACGACACGACCGACATAATGTTTTTATGTCAAAGTTGTAGTTTGGAGTGACAACTTTGAACATTTAAAGTCTCAAAGTGGCAATAGAAACTTTTTTATATAAACACTTACAAAAAACAACATGAAAAAGGATGAAACATATATCACAGGCACAGTCAATTACATAAAAAAGAACCTACAAAAGGGATATGATAAAGATTCTCTCAAGTGGGCTTTAATAAATCAAGGTAATAGCAGAATAGAAGTTGATAAAGCATTTGCACAAGCCGAGAAAGAAATGGCCAGAGATTCTTCAATAGAAGCCCAAAGACTGGCTTCAATGAGCCCTCCTCCAAGGATAGAACCTATAATGGATGATAAGCCAAGGAAAGGATTCTTTTCAAGATTATTCGGAAATTAAATAAAACGCCTGCGCCCTGAATCGAACCGGGAAATCCCGAAGGAAACTAGTTTGCTTATGTCAATTTAAAATGACTCTCA
>CAYIGE010000024.1:0-9813 GCA_964362835.1 Candidatus Woesearchaeota archaeon | reverse complement strand
CCTTTGATTATAGCTTATCAGGCTTCGAAAATGCCTTGGTGGCCTTGGCTTTTGCTTATTGGATATCTTATTCCATTCATCAATGCATTTGTTGGAATTGTTTTTGCTGTTTTTGTGATTATTTGGCATTGGAAAATGTTTGAAGCTATTCGCAGACCTGGATGGTGGGCAATACTTATGTTAATACCTATTGTGAATTTGGTAATGATCGGGATTGCTGCTTGGAGCAAGAAGTAAGCGGATTGTAATTAAGATTATAAAGGGCTATTTTTTTATTTGTTTATGGGTCTTACTGAATTTAGTAATCTTTTTAGAAAAGATATTGCCGGAAAACTTGAGACTGGTTTAAAATCTGGAGATAATAATGCAGAAGAAAGACTTTTTTCTGATTGTTATGAATTATTAAGAGGGGCAGTTTTTACGGGGGATATTCGTCCTATCTCTGATTCTGAGGAAATGAGGATTTGCCAATTTTTATCTAAAGCAGGTTATTTGAAACAGAATGGAAGTAAAGAGTCTTTTTTTGAGTTAACAGATAGAGCATATGAATTAATTAGCTATTCTAATTAAATAAATTGATTTAATTTACTTTGAGATTTTTTCATCTTCATTATTACCGATTTATCTGTGTAATTTGAGACTGGTTGTTTTAATCTTGACTGGATTGAATTTAATGCTTCTTGGAGGGTGTTGAATTTTTCTGGAGGGTTTCTGAATGCTTCTCTGCTTGTTTCTCTTAAGATTCCTACGCCACAAGGAGCATAGTATTGAGGTCTGATTTCTCTGAATACTAAACAGGTTGCTTGTCTTTTTATTGATTCAAGGTATTCTGTTAATGCAAGACGGTTTGCATAATATGCTCCAGTGACTGACTCGGCATATTTCTTTCTGCTGAAGATAGTTTCATAGTCACTCCAGACAGATTGATTGTAATGGTTTTTTATTGAGATTTCTATTACTTCAAATGCAAATGAATCTGGAATTAATAAGAATTCATAATGATTGCCTATGTATTCTGCTGTGAAGACTAAATACTCGCTTATTTCTTGATATTGTTTTATTTTTTCTAATTTGTTTTTTGAGATTGTATCGTCTACTGCCGTTATTGACCATCTTGTTGGAACTAGTCTTCTATTCTTTTTTAATCCTAATAGCCCGGCAGATAGAATTTTGATTATTGTTGATGTTTGAGTGTTTGCTTTATGTAATTCTTGGATTGCTGTCGCAGATTTAGTTTCTTTGTCATTTACTAGATAATCTACTTTTGGTTTTACAGGAGCGTTTTCTTGTAATTCTGCTTTTTCTATTTCTGCAGCTTTTGGAATTAAAGGGCTTCTGTCGTCCTGCTCGCGGTTTGCAGTTACTGGTTTTTTTAAATAGAACTCGGTTACAACTGATTTGTGAGTCATTGCAACTTCTTTTACAACTCCTAGGAATTTTGTTTCTAACTTTTTTATGTTACTTTGTGTTCTTCCATAAATTAGTTGATTTCTGTAATTTGTTATTTCAGATATTGATAACTTATTATGGTGCCATGATTCTGGAGAAGACATGATGCTCGTGTCTCCTGTTTCTTGAGGAGCTAGAATTCCTGTGTAAACGTTTGGATAGTTCCATTTTCCTATAAAAATTTCAGGAGGTGTAGAACCGCTGAAATTCTGGAGCTTTATGGGTTTGCCAATAAAAAATGAATGCTTATCGCAGTCTTCTTCACTGCAGGTTTTACAGATGTTTGACACTTTTATTTAATTGAATTGAGGTTTATAGAAATTATTGTTGTGGATCTTAACCAAAAAATTAATATATAGAGAATTCTGATGATTAAATCATAATTTATTCAGAATTCTCTAATAGGCAATTCTAAATGTAGCATGACATAATCAACAGAATTGCCCATATCTAAATATATGTGTGGATATATGTCTAAATCGATTGCATTATCTGATGATGTGTATAATACTCTTAAATCTTTGAAGGGAGATAAATTTTTTTCGCAGGTCGTTATTGAGCTAATAGATGCTCGGAAAAAGAAAAAAAGGAGTATTATGGACTTTGCTGGAGCGTTTAAGGGCAATGCGGATGAGTGGAAAGAAATTGAAAAGAAGATATATGAAGATAGGAAAAAAGTGAAAATGAGAGAAGTTTGGTAATTTACTCAGTATCTTCGGCTTGTGCCTTTATGCGTTTTTTGTGAATTCTAAATTCTATGAAACCTATTATCCCTAGAATAATTCCTCCAATTATCGTGGCTATTCCTACATTGAGCAATGATTGGTTGTCTTTAGATAACTGAATTAGTGCGAAGCCTAATATTAAGGCCGATAGTGTTGTTCTGATGTATGAGAGGAAGGTTCTTTCGTTTGCTAGGAGTGTTGCTTCTTCTTCAAGGTTGAGTCTTGACTTTTTTTTCATGTCAAGATTCCTTAGAGAACTAACTTTTTAATGGTTTGGAATCTTGAGCACAAGAAGTTTGTTTATAGCTCAAACTTCTGTGCAACGAATTCAAGTTAAGAAGAATTTGTTTGCATACAAAAAACTACTCAAAGTTTTTTTCATACAAATCTCATTAATTAAGATTATACTTAAAGATTGCTAATTTGTTTTTTCTTGCGATTTTAATTCTTCAAATCCGAAATGCCAAGAAGTATGAAAAGGGCACCTATCATGGTTATTAGCCAAAAGACGCCTCCTTTAAAGAATTCTCCTGCAGCGTTCCAGAAATTCCATGAACCCCAGTTTTGAGAGTAGTATGCAACTAAAATTGCACCAACAACCAAAATCAGGCCGACAAGAAGTTCAGACCATTTATTCATGCTTTGTTCTAAGATTAGAGGTATTTAAAGATTTTTATGTCAAAGTGTTTGTATTGAGTTGTAACACTTTGAACACCTCAAAACATTTCCCATGTTTTCTAGTACCAAAGTGTTTGAAATCACTTTGGTCTCCAAATCTCAAGGTTTTTTTGATGATTCAATTACGTTTGCAGTCTTAGACTTATTTAAATATAACTCTGATTTACGTGTTTTATGGATAAGAACTCTATTAGTATTGATTTAGGTGACCCTAGAACTGGACTTATAGCCGAGGCTTTATCAAATAAGACTTGTGTTAAAATTTTAGATTTACTTGCAGATGACGAGCTTACTGCTGGAGATATTTCTGGAAAACTGGATATTCCATTGAATACTGTTGGATATAATATAGAGAAGTTAATCCATTGCGGACTTATTGAAAAGTCATCTAATTTCTTTTGGAGTGTTAAGGGTAAGAAGACTCCAACTTACAAAGTTGCAAATAGAAAGATAGTTATTTCTCCTAAAAGAATCAATAAAGCGATAGTGCCTTCAATATTGATATTGTTAGCTGCTCTTGCAGTAATATTCTTTGTCGTATCTTCTCCTACATCTAATCAGACCTATTCTGGAGAGTTACAGAAGTTCAGTTCGTATGATGAACTTGCTAAATATGTTAGCAAGGCTAATTCTTTAACTGGCAATTATGGTGCTCGTGGTGGAAATCTTGAGACTTCAGTTAATCTTGACGAGAATGTTGCTGGTGCAGGGGCATCTATGGCTGTGGTTAAATCTGATAGTTATGCTTCTGAATATTCTGGTACAAATATACAAGTTGCTGGTGTTGATGAAATTGATATTGTGAAAAATGATGGTAAATACATTTACACTGCAAGTGGGAATAAGGTTGTAATTGTTCAAGCATATCCTGCTGATTCAATGAAAGTTGTCGCTGAACTTGAGTTTGATAATTATGTTAATGGTATTTTCGTGGAAGATGGTAAGTTAATTGTTGTAGAATCTTCTTACGGGTATTATGGATATGGGGGTCCTGCTATTATGGCTGGATCTGATAAGGAATCTTCTGGATCTGCAAAGATTGCTGCAAGCAGTATGCCTGCTGGGGGTAATTCTGATTCTCAGAGTTCTCGGTCTGAAGTTAGAATTCATGTTTATAATACTCGCGATATAACTTCTAAACCAAATTTACTTGAAGACTTTGTTATAGATGGAAATTATTATTCTGCAAGGCTTATTGATGGAGTTGTTTATGTAATCGGAAACAAATATATTGATTCTGCTAATCCAGTAATTCCTTATTTCAAAGCAGGAGATGAAACCGAGACTGTTTCTGCTGACAGAGTATATTATCCGGGTATAGTTGAATCTAACTTAATATTTACAGCTGTTATAGCGATAGATGTTGATTCTCTGGATTATAAAGGAGATGTGTTTTTAGTGGGTTCAAGCAGTGTGATATATGTTTCCGAAAATGCAATTTATTTGACTAACGCTAAAACTTATGATTACACAAAGGTTAATGCTGATTCTTTACAAGTTCTTGTTGATGCTCTTTCTGGTGAGTTTAATTCAAGAACTCAAGACGTAATAGATTCTGATGATGAGTATTATGTGAAGAGCGGAAAGATATATGAAATAATGCAGGAATATTTTAACAAACTTTCAACTGAAGAGAAAAAGTCTTTTGAGGAAGATCTTGCTAATGCTTATGAGGATTATTATGCTAAAATAACAAAAGAATATGAGAAGACAATAATTCATAGAATAGATATTGATGGTTTAGATTTATCTTATGGTGGAAGTGGAGAAGTTCCTGGATATGTATTGAATCAATTTTCTATGGATGAAAATGATGAATATTTCAGAATTGCTACGACTACTGGAAATAATGGTTTTGGCTTTGGAGTTCCTCTACCAATGAATGCTGTTGCTGTTGGTTCTGATGGTGAAGAATCTGGTTTTGCTAAGGTTGCTATTGATATAGCTCCTACTCAACAGTTTGGCTCTTTGAATCATTTATATGTTTTAGATGATGATTTAGATATAGTGGGAAGTGTTGAAGACATCGCACCAGGAGAGAGGATTTATTCTGCTCGTTTTGTTGGTGATAAGGCATATATGGTTACATTTAGGCAAGTAGATCCGCTTTATGTAATTGATTTGTCTAATCCTCGCAGTCCTGAAGTTTTAGGATTTTTAAAAGTTACAGGATTTTCTAATTATCTTCATCCTATTGGAGAAGACTTATTACTTGGAATTGGGCGTGAGGCTAGCAATGAGGGTCGTGCACAAGGGCTAAAGATTTCTTTATTTGATGTTTCTGATTTTAGCAATCCTCGAGAAATTGACAAGTATATTGTTGAGAGTGATTGGTCTTATTCTGAAGCAGAGTATGAACATAAAGCAGTGCTGTTTGATGATTCTCGTGATTTGCTTGTGATTCCAGTTACTTATTCGCAGCAGACGGGAAATAATTGGGAATATTGGCAAGGTGCTTTTGCATTCACCGTTACTGATTTAGATATTTCTTTGAAAGGAAAGATAGTTCATGATAGAGATGATAAGAAAACTGCAGATGATTATGGATATGGAATGGGTTATGTACAGAGATCATTGTTTATGGATAATAATCTTTATACAGTATCTAACCAGATGATAAAGGCTAATGCTCTTCCAGATTTAAATGAAGTTTCTTATGTTGAACTGCCGTTTGAAGAGCTTGGATATATAGCTTATTAACTTTTGTGCAATTTATTGTTTAAAAACATCTAAATAAACAGATGGCTTTAGATTTACATGGAATTTAAAGTTACACCTCATGCAATTGAGAGGATGAAAAAATATGCAGTTGATTCTGATTTGCTTCAGAAGGCTTTGCAAAACCCCGATTCTGTTATAAAAGGTCATAAACAAAGGGAAATTCATCAGAAGAAATTAAATGGGCATGTCCTTAGGGTTATTGTTGAAGAAGGCAAAGACATAAAAACTATAGTGACTGTTTATAAGGCAAGGAGCACTCGCTATGAAGTATAAATATGATAATGTTACTGATATTTTAGTTATTGAAATGAGTAGTGAAGTTCCTGATTTTGCAGAGCAAAAGGGAAATATTATTACTCATTATAATAAAGATGGTAAGCCTATTGAAATTGAGATACTTGATGCTAGCGAGACAGCATCAAAGATTATTAATCTTATTTTGGTTTCTAAAAAGAGAATATCTTAATTCTGTTATTTCTTTATAGTGGTGTATAGAAAAGCTTAAATACTCAATTTTAATAAGTTTTCCATGGCATTAGAACTAAACGAAGTAATTGTACCATACAAGGAATTTTATGGACCAAATACTCAGCGAATGCCAGAACTTCTTGCTGAAGGAAGAATTCCTCTTTCAACAGCAGGCATTATGGAACGCAGAGTTAATTCTAGTCTTGCGGATTGGAGAGATAATTATTTTGACAGTGCAGATGCAATAGTTTATCACCCAGATGGCAAATTCAAAATTGTGAGAGATTCTGAAGTTCTAAAAGCATTAACTCCGCAAAGCAGACTTGTAAGAGGCGCTCTTGCATTAGAAGATGGAGCTTATGAAGCACTACAAGGAGCAGAATTCGGACGTAAAGATAAAGGTCTAATTCTTAGCAGAGATTTAACTTCTGTAGAAGCTTATGCTCATCCTATATGGCAAGCATTAGTTGGTGACCAAAAACTTTTAGGATTATATGTTGATGCAATGTTCCCAGAAATGAAAAAGCGATTTGATTATGATAATAACATGGGTGTTTACCTTGCTGACGCACAAAAAGTGCCAACGGCACGGGCGCTCTATGTGTACGGGCTCGAGAACGGGTCTCGGCTGTATGGCAGGTATGGCCTTGGCGTTGACGATGGTCGCCTTGTTGGTGTAGCGCCGGAGGCGCTCGGCGCTCCAGGTAAAGTGCTTGTTAAACCAAGTTTAGAAACTGCTCTTTCTGTTGTAAATGAAAGTTTACTTGCAGGTAAAAGACTGAGAGTTCAATAATTATTTTTATATTTTTAGAGTTATTCGAATATATATCTTCTGTTATATCAATTTGACTGAATGAAGCTTTTTATACAAAGCTCTTATTTACAAGATTCCTAGCTAACTATACAACAAGGATGTATGGGGCAGACTAGGCTACACGTCCTTTCACTAGGGCGATATCTTTTGTCAAGCAAAAGAACCAGAAAATTGGGCGTTTTTTGGATTGCTATAAAATACAGCTCCAACAGAAATGAAGGAGCAGTGAATTCAGTTTAAGTGAAAGGGCTACTTTGGGGGCGCTCTATGTGAACAGGCTCGAGAACAGGTCTCAGCTGAATAGCAGGAATGACCTTGACAATGACAATGGTCGCCTTGTTGAATAGGCTAGTCTGCCGTTAGGAACTTACAATGTATAAACAAATTTATTCTTACGAAAATCTCCATCTTGCATACCTAAAGGCTCGAAAAGGAAAAACCAAGCTTAACTATGTGATTAAATTTGAAAAATATTTAGAAAATAATCTGCATAATCTTTCTGATGAGCTAAGATTAAAGACTTATCAGCCAAGACCTCTTAAAACATTTATAGTCAGAGACCCAAAGACTAGAAAGATATCAAAATCAAAGTTTAGAGACAGAGTTATTCATCATGCAATTGTCAATATAATTGGTTTATTATTTCAAAAACAGTTTATTTATGATTCTCATGCTAATCAGATTGGTAAAGGTACTTTAAAGGCAATTGAACGCTTCGAACTTTTCCAAAGAAAAGCATCAAAGAACAACACAAAATATTGTTATGCTTTCAAAGCAGACATAAGACATTATTTTGAGGAAGTTGACCATAATATTCTTCTTTCTATTCTTAAAAGAAAAATTACTGATGAACATGTGCTTTGGCTTATCAGTAAAATCTTAACTAATACCTCGCAGTCGGTTGGGGGGGGGGCGAAAGGACTAAAGGTATGCCTTTAGGAAACCATACATCGCAGTTCTTTGCCAATGTATATCTTAATGAGCTAGACCAATTTGTAAAACATGAACTCAAAGCAAAATACTATATTCGTTATGTCGATGACTTTATTATTTTTGGAACTTCTACTAAGATATTGGAGCAATATAAAAATAGAATTAACGGTTTCTTAGAGGAGAAACTTCATTTAAGATTGCATCCAGATAAGTCTAAAATTTATTCTTTGAATAGAGGAATTCCATTCTTAGGTTATAGGATGTTCGAAAGGCATAAAATTCCTAGAAAAACAAACATTAGAAAATTTGAAGGAAAATTAAAAGATTTGAAAATTTTATATCATGAAAAGCAGGTAAATCGTGAAAAAGTTATTGAATCTCTTGAGGGATGGATGGCTTATGCTAAACATGGAAACACTTACAAATATCGTAGAAATTTACTGCGAATGTTTAACAAGAGTTTTCCAATTTATGATAAAGTTCAATTAATTCGGTCTAAAAAATCAAAGAACTTTTTTCGCAAGGTTTTTGCAAGCAAGGTTGAGTTTAGCATTCAAAAAACTAAATTATTGTTAAATAAGAGACTGACTATTACTGAAATAGCAAACGTAAGAGGGGTTAAAGAGGGAACTGTTTGGGATCATATTGCTAATTTAATTGAGTATGGACAAGTATCTATTTGGAACATTATGCCAAAGCGAAAGATAGCATGGTTACTGCGAGTAATTACAGATAGCGAAGAACCTCTTAAACAGATACGCGAGAGATTAAAATCTAAGAAAGTTACTTTTAATGAGATGGCTTGTGTTAGAGCGCATCTAAAAATGAAGGGAAAAATAAAAAATAGGCTAGTCTGAAAACTTAAAAAGCCAGTTTTGTCTTGATTTACATGTTAACTAAAAAGCAACTTTCCGAGATACGCGAGCATCTTGAGAAGGCTCAAAATCCTATTTTTCTATTTGATAATGATGTAGATGGGCTGACTAGTTATGTGCTTCTTCGCCGTTTTATTGGTCGGGGTAAGGGTGTTGCTGTAAAATCTCATCCATATATTGATGTTGGATATGCTAAGCGAGTTCAAGAACTTAATGGAGATTATGTTTTTGTTTTAGACAGGCATAGCTTAGGAAAAGAATTTGTTAATGAAATTTCACTTTTACAGATTCCAATTGTTTGGATAGATCATCATGATGTAGTTGTAGAGAAATATGATTACAATATGCTTCATTCTTTTAATCCTGCTAGAGGAAAGAAGAAAAGTTCTGAGCCTACTACTTATCTTTGCTATAGTGCTACAAAAAGAAAGGAAGATATTTGGTTAGTTTTAATTGGATGTATTGCAGATCATTATTTACCCGATATTGTAGATGATTTTGTTGAAAATTATAGTATACTTTGGGGTAAGGATATCAAAGAGCCTTTTCAGGCGCTTTATACTACTGGAATAGGCAGATTTGCTAGGGCTATAAGTTTTGGAATGAAGGATTCTATAAGCCATGTTGTTCAATTGCAGAACTTTTTGATCACATGTAAGACTCCTTATGACATTGGGCAGGAACTTGAAAGTAATAGTGCATTTGGAACTAAGTATCGTGATATCTTGAAGAAATATAATGTATTGCTTGAAGATGCTAAGACTGTTGCTGATGGAAAGATTGTGTTTTATAATTATAGTGGGCAATTAAGTATTAGTTCAGATTTGTCTAATGAGCTTTCTTATTTATTTCCCAAACATTATATTTGTGTTTCATATAGTGCTGGAGTTATGACTAATATATCTTTACGAGGAAATAATGTTCAGAAAATATTAGCTGAAATATTGCCTCTTTTTGAAAAAGCTACAGGTGGAGGACATAGAGATGCTGTGGGTGCTAGAATCAACACTGAAAATCTTCAGCAGTTTAGAGAAGAGCTTGAGAAGAGGGTAAAATGAACGAACTTAAAATAGAGATTTTTGGTAGAGTGCAAGGGGTTAGATTTAGACAGTTTGTTAAAGATACTGCTGATAAAATTGGTGTTAGGGGA
>CAYIGE010000023.1:0-10063 GCA_964362835.1 Candidatus Woesearchaeota archaeon | reverse complement strand
CAAACCAGTAGTGGACGAGTATACTCAGAGGTGGGGGGCAGATTATATGGAAAATCCAGGTGCACTGGTAGAAGAAATGTTTGCAGAAGAAGCCTTGCCACCTGCCTATTATTGGCATGTATTTAAAAACGTGAATCCAAATGCTACTAAACAGAATTTTGTCAATACAATTAAATCTTATTTTGTAAACAACATAAACACGGAAGCACCGATGTCATATAATCCGCGAAGGGAAGGAATACCTGGAACACCAGCAACAATTAAATGAAAACATTAGATAAAGTAAAACAAGCAATACAGGGAATGGGAATGAATTTTGGAGAAACTGCCAAAAAAGTTTCTAATATACTACCTCCTGTACAGGCTTATAATACAATTAAACAAATAACTTCTCCTAAGTTTCAAGGACAAGTTAAACAGCAATTGGCAGATACTGCTACTTCATTTGTTCAGTCTAGACCCGTACAAGACTTTATTAGCACTAAGCAAGCAGTAGGTAAAAATATTCAAGGTTTTTCTAATCTAATAAAAACTAGTCCTAAAGATTATTTTAATCCCGAACAAGCTGCAAGTGGTCCAAATTTTTGGACAAGTAGACCAGCTCAAGATTTAGCAAAAACACAGGCCAACTTAAAAAGAATGTCTACTTTTGCTGACGAGGGATTTGAAAGAGTAAAAGCAGTTCCATTAAAAGAATATTTTTTACCAACTTCAACTTATTTTCAGAATAAAGTTACTGGAACTCCTGGTATTGGTCAAATACCAGAAAAACCTAGAACAGAAACTCTTAATTGGAAAGATAAAATAATTAATGTTCATAATGACCCAACACAGTTGGTTCCTTTCTTGTCAAGTGCGATGGATATTGGAGAGTTAACAAAAACATTAGTAGCTGCAAATAAATTAAGAAACGGAACAGCATCAGAAGAAGAACTTTTAATGCTTAAAGATTTTATAGATAAACAAAACCAAGACACAACCTTTGGGTATAAAGTACTAGATGTTGTTTCACAAATACCCACTTTTGCTGGAGAACTTTATCTAACGGGTGGAACTGCGACTGTAGGAAGAAAGGCAATGAAAGAGGGATTAGAATATTTACTTACCAAAGGAGGTAAGGAATTGGTGGAGAAACAATTAAAGAAACTTGCATATAAAACTGTAATTGAGGTTGGAGCAAGGTCACTACAAGCACCAGTTGCGGGAGCAACAAGGATTGTAGCAAATACTCTTACTAACCAAATTCAAAGTACTTTAACTGTTGAAGATATAAATGATAAAGAAAGTTATTTGAAATCTTTTGCTAAAGCATTTGGACAACAGTGGGTAGAAACATTATCAGAATTTAGTGGTGGTTTATTTTCAATTAAATATCTTCCAAAGGCAGTAAGAAATAAAATTATTAAAAGTATTTTGTTTAATCTTGTATCAAAATTAAATCTAACCAAATCTTCACCAGAAATTGTAACGCTATTTAAGAAAGTTGGCTATAACGGAGTTATTTCAGAAATGCTTGAAGAACAAGTAGGTATGATTGGTCATGGAACACTTGAGAAACTTGGTTTAGGAGATGAAGAGTGGAGGTTGCCATCAGGACAAGAACTATTGGTTCAGTTGGTATCATTCTCGGTTCCAGGAGTAGGAGCAAAAATTTTTGATAAAGGAGTTTCTTTGATGCATCATGGTATTACAGAGGCACCAGTAGTACCCATTCCAGAAACAGAAGTAATACAGCAACAATTAGACCAAGCCACAGAAGATATTGAACAGGTTGGAGTAAATGATACATATAAGTTTCAAGATGAAAATCAAGAAAAATTAATACATAGTACTTGGAATGAAAAATCTTTTAGAGTACCAGGGATAAGAGGTCCATCATTAAGACATACCCTAGAAGGAACAGGTGATATTTTTAGAGAAGCTACTAACCCAAAGATGGAAATGGGTTATGTTGAGGAAAAGTTAAGAAGATTAGATGATTTTATAAACAATACTTCAAAAACAATTGATTATGAGAGTGATTCTAAAAACTTAGCTGAACTAAGAGCCTTGTGGGAAAAACAACCAGTAAAGAATCAAGCAGAACAAATAGCTAAAGATTTAAACCTTGCGATAATAGATGGAGACTTTGAAAAGGCTAATAGTCTAGTAGAACAAATAAGAAATGTTAAACAACAGCCAGCTATTACCAAAGATATCGATATTACACCAGCAACCGTTAATCATTCTGTTGTGAATACAGCCTATCAACAAACAGTTAAAAATGGTGGTGTAACAATCAATTCGGTGGGAGAACAACCAACAAACGGTTTTTCTTACTCTCCATATCCACAGAGAACCGTTGTTGTCCCCGATGTGGAGTATTCTCGAAATATTCTTGGAGAATTTTGGGAGAAAAATAATGATTTACTTTCCCAGCCAGGACATTTTGTTGGTACGTGGAAAGAAGCGGGAGAAGTACACATAGATGTTGTTGTGGTTGGTTCGCCAACAGCAGAAACCCTACAAAAAGCCATGGATGCCACACAGCTTGCTGCATTTGACCTTGCCAGCCTCACTGGAGATTGGAATGGAGAAATAACTCTTGGCAAAAGAGAAAAAGGGGTGTATACTGCAAATGATGAAGCAATTAATATCTTTAATCAGTACACACGGGAAAACCAAGGAGCAGGCAGTGGAGGAGGCGTGGGAAGCATACCAGAAGTTCCAGAGGGTCTCAGCACAGGTCAAACAACAGCTCAAACAATCGGAAACGAAGAAGTAACCCCAACTGAACTTCTCTCAGAAATAATAAATATTGAAGACACAGAAGATTTTCAGTTGGCAATGGAAGCATTAAAAAATTTCAGAAATTATAATGCTGACATGTACAGTACCCCAGTAACAGTTCAAACAGATGAAGAACTTGGCTTAGAAACTCTTGCAAAATATAAAGGATATAAACCAGTTTCAATGGAAACAATTGAACAATTAACTCCAGAAGCAGTTGAGAGAATAAATGAACTTAATAACATCCGCGCAGAATTTACGAACGAGATTGGGAACACCGAAGATGTAACAAGAAACTATGACTTTTATACTAAAAGATTTGGAGAATTAATGACTAAAAAGGAAATTATTTCATTAAGAAGAGAATTAAATAAGTTGGTCAAAGGAATAGATAAAGAAATTGGTCAACTTGAAAAACAAACAGAACAAGTTGAAAGACCAGTGCCAACGGATGAGGAACTTGCGATGCAAGCCCTAGAAAGGTCACGAACACCTATTACAGAACCTCTTGTGGAAACTGTAACAGAACTTGCTGATATATCTAAAGCGCCAGTAGAATTAAAAGAAAAGTTTGGAAAAGATATTCAAGAAGAAATGGATGTTAATTCTGTGACTGTTCAAGATGAAAATGGAGAACTTCAAGAAATTGATACAGGCAGGGGAATGTTGAGTAGAATGATAAATGGAACAAAGGGTTGGACTAAAGACATACAAAATAAGTTTGCTTACTGGGCTAATTCATTAAGTGCATCATTTGCTGGTGAAATAAGAGTAAAAGAATCATTTATGCAATATGATTCTGAAGGGATGGATGGAATTATAGCAGTTCAAAAAGGAGAAAAAGGATATGAAGACGTTAGAAAATTCTTTGACACTTGGTTTAATAAGCTAGAAGCAGCAGGTATCCCCGTATCCTATTGGGAAAATTATATGCCAGGTGTATGGGAAATGTGGGAAAATAGTGGTAAAGAAATAGATAAAGCTTTTTCTAGAAAAGTTTCTAAAACTCCTAATTTTACAAAACAAAAAGTTTTTGAAAATTATCAACAGGGAATAGATGCTAAATTAACTCCAAAATATAAAACAATATCACAGTTGGCTGGTTATTATGAAAGAGCCGCACAAATTGCACTTGCTAATAAAAATTTCTTTGATTACCTAATCCAAAATAGATATATTGTACAAGACAAAAAAGCTCCTCGTTCATGGAAAGAACTTGATGGTCAGGTATTTTATAAATATGAGATAAAAACTAATGAAGGAACATACAGGGGGTCGTATAAAGCATCTCCAGAATTGGCAGATGCAGTTAATGTAACTCTTAGTGGAGCAAGATTTCCTCTTCTTGAACTTACGGCAAAAGTTCAATCTGTAATGAAAGGGATAATGCTTTCTGCTGGTATTCCAGGAACAGGTATAACTTTTCATACGGGAAGTCTATTAGCAAGATACACGAACTCTGCTAACAACCCACTGGGTAGGGCATTAGAGGGTGGTTGGTGGGCTCTTAGTCCTAATGCCGCACTTAATAAAATAAAGATTGACCCCCTATTATATGAAGAACACCTTAAATATGGTATGACAGCTACCGTTGAAGACCAAGGTATTAGTATGGCAGCAAAAGAAGTTCAAGGAAATCTTGTTAAAAAAGGAATAATTACAGTAAAAAACTATCAAGAAAAAATTTTTGAACATAATATCTTTAAAAAAATAGCTCCTGCAATGAAATTTCTTTTTGCTCAGGATACCTATAAAAGGTTAACAGCAAAAGGGATGGAACATGAGGAGGCAATGAGACAATCTGGTGCTTTAGCAAATGAACAATTTGGTGGAATAAATACAATACAAATTGGTAGAAACAAAGATTTTCAAAATTTCTTAAGAACCATATTACTAGCCTCAGATTGGATGGAAACAAACGTCCGACTTGGGACGGGTGTGGTCAAGTCACTTGTTCCTGGAAAACGGTCTCAACTAACTGCGGGTCAAAAAATGATTTACACAAGGATGGTAAGGAATTTAATATTAACAACAATTATTTATTCTGTAATTGGTAAAATGTTATCAGACAAATGGCCATGGGAAAATGAGAAAGGAAATGAATTCAATATTGACACGGGACTGTATAGTAGTAATGGGCAAAAAATTTATTATAGACCATATGGTACCTCAATAGACTGGGTAAGGCTTCCTTTTGAAATAGCACAAGCAGCAAAAAGTGGAGACTTTTCCGTTGCTGGTACTACATTAAAAAACAGACTTGCTCCATTTCTTTCTTTTGGAATGGCATGGGTAAATGATAGAGACTACGCTGGGAATGCAATTGGATTTAGAGGGGTTGACAGGTATGGTAGACCAATGAAATGGTCAGACAGAGCAAAAGGTATTGCGAATGAGGTAATGAGTA
This sequence comes from Candidatus Woesearchaeota archaeon, assembly GCA_964362835.1. Taxonomy (GTDB): domain Archaea; phylum Nanobdellota; class Nanobdellia; order Pacearchaeales; family GW2011-AR1; genus SICU01. Next base: position 4,887 of record CAYIGE010000023.1, on the reverse strand, counting down.
TAATTCTTCCTGCTTATGTCAGCTCACCTATAAGTCGTCTTATGGGACAACAAAGTCTAGAACAAACAATTTCTAAATCAATTGAGTTACCTTTAAAATTTACTGGTGGAGCATATACCCAAAGTCAAAAAGACCAAAAAGATTTAATGAAATCAAGTGGCTCAAGTAACGAAGATGTATTTAATTATTTTAAAGGAGAAAAAGATAAAGCAAAACTTGATAAAGAAGCTAAAAAAATATTTGCAAAAGATGGTGAAGTAGGGTTGGACAAATGGCTTAGTGAGTTGTTTACTAAGAAAACAGGAGAAGAAAAAAGAACAGAACTTATTAAGGCTAAATATAAATTCAGTGATGTTACAGAAAAAGAGGTGACAGGTGTCGTAGAAAAAGCAAAACTGGAAAAAGAAAAACTTCTTTTGGCTAAAAACATCTGGAATAATAGTGAAGAAATTCCAGAAATGACAGATGACGAAAAAACAAGTTTGGTCAAAGAACTTGGTTTTAAGGCTGAAGACATTGCTTATTACAGTACAGCTTCTGAAGAAAATTCAATTAAATTCTCTTTTGTTGAAGATTTATTATCTAAAACCGAAAGTTCAGAAAAAATATCAACTCTTGCCGCATTAAGGTATGAAGTTGGAGACAAAATGATTTTAGCAGATGATGTAATTAATGATTTATATGATTATGGATATATAACAACAGCCGAGAAAAAATATCTTAAATCTATAAAATGGGATAAAAAGAAAGACACCTTCAGTTTAAAAAGAAAAGAAACGGGAACTAAAAAGGTTAGTATGAAAATTCCATCATACAAAGCACCAACGCTGTCAAAAATAAAACTTCCTGAGCATGCTTCTTTTAAAAATCCAATAAAACGTGGAGCATTAACCTCTAACATACCAAAAATTCCAAAAGTATCTACTCGTACTAGTTACCAAATGAAAAGTCTTACACCATCTGTGGTTAAAAATTTAGTTCCTTTAAGTTTAAGTCAAATAGGAAGATAGAATGAAAACAAATCAACCAAGAACAAATAAAACAGCCTTAGACCAAGCTAGGGCTATGTTTGATAAACTAGTAAACATGAAAATTAATCGAGCACCTATGCCCAAAAATCAAATGTTAAACTATGCTATTTCAACCTTACCAGGAGGGCAAATGTTAATGTCTTCTGGTCAAACAAAGATGTCTACTCCAGCAAAAAAAATGAACAAGGCAAGAATTATTGACCAACAGTCTCTTGCTCCAATGAGGACAGGAGTAAAAACACCAGCAACTCTTGGTGATTTATTGCTTCAAATAGCAATTCCAGCGAAACAAATTGGAACAGGAACAGACAAGGCTTTTACTTTTGCAAATTACCTAAATCAAATTTTACGACCAAAGTTGCCAACTGCTCCTGGGCTTGGTGCACCTGCCTTACTGCCTGACTCTCAAGATGTAGGTAAATTCTATACACCATCTGCAATTGCTAATCTTCCACCTCTTGTTAAAAGAGTAGAAGATTCATTTCAGTCACCACTTGCCAAATATGGAACATTCCTTGAAAACACTGACAAGATACAAAAAGACCTTGCACAAAGATTTTTGGCACAGTTTAGCAGGGGAGAGAGAGGTGCAGCGTATGCATCAATGGGTGGAATGGGGAATACGCCAATAATTTCTGGTTATGATAGAAAATATGTCTTACCAGCACCAAGAAGTACAACAAGTGCATCCATAAGAGCACAAACACCATCGTTTAGTGCAACAACAGTTTACTAATATGAAATTTAATTTAAATAGTGCGTTACAACAAGCAAAACAAAACATGGAAACCTTTGGTGGATATTCTCCTTCAAATATCAAGAAGCAGGTTGCAGCAATTCCTAAATGGATGGAAACATCTCTCATAAATACTCTTGATAGATGGACCGAAAAATTAAGTAAACCTGCAGATGTTAAGGGGTATTTTGAAAAGAAATTTGCCTATGATAGAACAGCACCCCCACTTTTTAGAGAAACAACCACTGTACAAACTTCACCAGCGCCAATAAAGACTTCTTCACCAGTACCAACCGCCGTTGAACAGGCTCGTGAAAATTTTAATGACCAGTCAATTATTCCTAATAGAATATCTATTACAGACTCTAAAGTTGAAGGTAAAGTGAGAGATTATCCTTATGCCCAAGCCGAAATGGCTGCTTTTGGTGATATTAATGAAGCAACAAGGTCTGCACAGGTCACGCATCACCCCCTACAAAAAGAGTGGAGTGGTAAAGAAGGTTATGGGGAAAACGCAGGGTTTGTGACAGGAAAAGGAAGTGATGATTATAATTATGAATTGGAAAAATACATTAAACCAGACAAAACACTGGGGTGGAAATATAAATTGGATAAAAATGGAAATAAAGTTCATAAATATATAAATAATCCTTTTACAGGAAAACAAGAACTAAGTGAAGACCGTGGACTTAAAAGATTAAACAACGATACTTTTTATATGGCTCTTAATTCACCTGTTTATCGTCAACAAGCATTTCAACTTGGGGTTATTGACTCTCCAGACCAAATGACAGCACAACAAGCTCAAAAATACTGGGATGATATGTATAACCCAGAGAAAAACATAAGAATGTCTCGTGTTATTTACAATTTTCATGAAGACAAAAAAGGAGCAAATCAAGGATTTAGTGGATGGTTTGCAGCACCAAATAGGTTTATCGGCGTGGCACCAAAACAAGGAGTTGATTATTGACAAGTTAATTATAGTTTGATGAACTAAAATAATACAAAACAGATGACAAAAAACAACGATACAGCACAAATAGCAGCCAATTTAGCCACAGCAACCGCACAAAAGGCTGTAGAGTTAGCAACAACAGCCTCAACAACCGCCGCCGCATTAGCAAATAAAACTTCAGAAACTACCGCCATTATCAGTAACGACATTTCTTGGATGAAAAAAAGCCTCTCTGGTATAGAAATTGCTTTAAAAGAAATGTCTGGAACTTTTGTTACCAGTATTAGATTTGCAGAGTTTGAAAACGAAGCCAAAGACAGAGAAGCCAGAATAAGAGCTATAGAACAGAATATGTGGAAATTTATAGGTTCAGCTTCAGTAATATCCGCAGGTTTGTCAATTGCAGTAGCTTTTGTTCTTAAACTTTTTTAGTGGTATAATACAAATATGAAAGATAAATTAAATCAATTTATTCTTAACCTACAAGGGCAATTTGTAGAAGTGTCTTCAAGAGAGGCCATATATCAGTGTATGGATTTAACTTACGCGTGGGTGTTTTGTTTAGGCTATCCTAAAGAGACTATTCAGAACCAGTACGCCTATCAAGTATGGACAAATCCCAAAGATATAACCAGACAATATTTTGACCTACTTCCAAACACTGCAACATTCATTCCACAAGATGGTGATATAGCAGTTTATGATAAAACAGCATCTAATATAGCAGGACACATTGGAGTGGCCTTAGGAGGCGGTACAATAACCCAGTTTAGATGTTTTGAGCAGAACTACCCAGTAGGTACTAATGCCCTAGTAAGACTTAGAAATTACAATACACCAAAACTTTTAGGAGTTCTTAGACCTAAAGTATTTGATACATTAGTAATTACAGACCAAACAAGAATCCCTCAAATAGGAAATCAAGAAGTTCAGGCTATCAGAGGGATAATTGGCGACAAAGATAGAAAAATAGCAGAGTTAGATTTAAGGATTATCTCCATAAAAGGAAAATTAACAAGCGGGGTGACACAGTTAAGGGAATTAGCCAATATTTTTGAGAATTGAGTTAGGCTGGCAACTCCTTAATGGTTGCCGACTATGACAAAAAGACAAGAAAACATACGGATAAAAAAGAAGGAGAAAGAATGGGAAGATATAGCAAAACCGACTGGAGATATTATTGATTTATGTGTTAAATATGTTAAAAAAGAAATAAAGAACTTTATGAACTCGATGATGTATAGACAAAAACCAAAGAACAAAACGGAGAGGTCTATGGAAAACTTTATGTGGTGGTTAAAAATAATAGGAATATTCTTTATGCTAAAGGGAATTACTTATTGGATGACTGGAAGATAAAATGAAAATATTTATTTGGGAAATAAAAGAATTTGGTTTTAGAAGAGCTTTAGAAAGTAGATTAATTACTTTTACCAAATGGTTTCTTGGTGCAAAAAGAATACAAATAACTTACAAATGAAAGAAAACGAGATACAAACAGAGAAAGAAAAAAAAAGACAGACCAAATATCTTTGACTTCCCTATTGGGTTGCAACAAATGATTATGGCGGCAATCCAAGCAGGACAGACAGATTTGGCAAGTGAGTTAATAGGAAATTATTTGAAGAAAGAAAGAGAAGGAAATAAACAGTTTAGTGGGGTTAAGTCAAGTAATGTTTAGTTAAAATAGAAGGGGGGTGATAAGTTATGATAAAAGATAAGAATGTTGCAGTTTCGGAAAAGATGACACCAAGTATTGTTTTGACTGGTGGTGAATTTGCTAGTTACACACGACGTCAAGTTGGTGTAATTTTAACAATCTTGGAAGCATCAATACCAGAAGGTAAACAATTAGAAGCTGCCAAATCAATTATAAAAAATAGTATCCATAGGGATGCTCAAGATTTAGAGACTTGGAGTTACCAGAATATTAACGGAAAGTGGACAACATTTCCTTTTTGGTTAGACAAGTAGGGTGGATTTAACCCCACTGAAGTGAGTATTTGAAAAGAGGTGAAGAAAATTATGACAAAAATAACAATAAACGAAGTTTGGAAGAAACATCTTAGAGTGGCTTTGTTTCTATTGGTATCTGGGGTATTGGGTTTTGGGTTAGCTTTTATGGCTGCTAAACCTGAATTAGGAATAATGTTTGCCCCAGT
>CAYIGE010000022.1:0-10499 GCA_964362835.1 Candidatus Woesearchaeota archaeon | reverse complement strand
TTCCCTACACGACGCTCTTCCGATCTCGGAATATACAACGAAGTCATATACGAATGTTGTGAGAGTCTTGAAAAAAGAAAAGGTAATAATATGAAACATGGGAGAGAAGTAAAATGGAATACAAAGATAGTGAATGTAATTTGTTAAATATTGGAAACAGAGTTAAAATTGTGAGCAAGACAATAGGTTATGTTCCTGAACTCAATTTTTTCGATGAAGGAACTATTGTTGGGTGGAGTAGTGGTAATGAAGTTTATGTGGATTTTGATAATCTTAAAACTGGACATGATTGTGGTGGTGCTTCAAGAGATAGACATGGACAGAATGCAAGGTCTAGTGATCTATTGTTGATAAGTAGTAAATTACTAGAAACGATGGATAAAGATGTATTGGAAGAAGCTAAAAAACAGGCAGAAGAAGAAAAGAAAAAGAAAGATTTAGAATTTGCCAAGAGAAGATATACAGAACTTGTGGACATGCAATACAAATATAGCAATGAATTGAATAGTGCTAAATTAAGATTAGAAACTGTAAACAAAGAACTTTCATTGTTTGGAAAGGAGAAAAAAGAATAAAAGATGACAAAAAAGAGGTGAAGTTGTATGTTCGAGGAGCTGTGGCGAAACATTACTATAACAAGATACGAAGATGAAGGGGTAGATATGTGGAATAAAGATGTAACATTTTATGGATACAATATTTCCTATCCCATAGATCTTTTAGGAGCACACATGAAAGATAGGAACTTTTGTAATCTTCCAACTCTTGCATGGTATGTTTCACAAGTTCCACACAAAGCTAGAAAATATGTTGACTGTCCAGAAATAACTAAAAAGACATTAGAAGCGTTAATTGAAAAAGTAAAAAAACAATAGGGAGAGAAAAGAATATGGCAGAAGGACAAAGTAGATATGGAATTATGGAAGAACTCAATAATCGTAAGATTAACGAGAAGGAAAAGTTAGCGAATATTGAAAGAGAGACAGATAATAAAACATACGAGGCTGAAAGAAATATTACGAATGTTGAAGAAAAAGTAAAAGACGAAGAAAAGACATACGAACAGAAACATAGAGATAAGGTTCGTGAAATGACATTAAGATTGTCTATGACAAAATCTGATTATGAAAGAGCTATTTCACAGATGGAATCTGAGGTTAAAGAAGAGAATGATAATTACAAGACAAGATTTAATGATTGGAAAAAAGAAATGTTAACTAATGTCTTTAAAGCTAAAGAAGAATTAAACAGATACAAGGACGTTCAACAGAAGAAGATTGATGAAAAGAAAAACATCATTGAAGAAATCGAAAAAGGAATCTCATCTCTCAAAGAAATGAGCAAAGAGCATAAGACAGAATAAACAAAACATGGGAGGGGAGCAACGCCGAAAGAAGAAAATGCCGTGTGCAGTTGCTTTCAACATACTAACTGACAGTGAAGCCTCAACACTCAAAAATAGAGGTCGCTAATCGTCCAGTGGTCAAGGACAAAAGCCTTTGGAGCTTTTAACGTTGGTTCAAATCCAACTTAGCAACAAAAAAACACTGTGGCTAGTGTAAAATTAGCCATAGAGTGTGTCAGTACGCTCTGAAAACGCAACGTAAGAACGGCTTAACCTGTTTTTGCTTGGAGTTGAAGTCTCCTTTACTGGAGAACCCTCCCGCCATTTTTAAAAAACCAGAAGAGGAAAACAATGGAATGCCAAAACTGTAGTAAAGAAATTATTGAAATGAGTTACGAAGGTTTTTGTTCAATATGTTTTATACAAGTCGGAGAATTAGAAGATGAATACGAAGGTTGAAATAAAACTAGATAATATTTGTAACGATATTTATCGTGAAATGTTTAAAAGATCAAACCCACCTGCTGATTTTGATTATTTAAAAACAGCTCCGATGAGTAATACGCCTAATTGGAATAAACAATATTATCTTTCCACAGATATACAAAAACAAGTTGTTAAAGATTGTATAGCGAAATATGGGCTTAGTAATACAGAATCTGAAGCTGTTAGAGAAATGGTTATAATAGGATTGAGACCTGCAAACGATCAGGAGTTTTCAAAATATAATTTCGAGGTGGAAAAATAAATGCCTTTCAAGAAGTTCCCGAGTATAGAGCAATTAGGTAGTGAAGAAAATGAAGAATTATTAAAGTATGATGATGACGAAATAATTGTTGAAGAAAAAATTGATGGTGGTAATGGTAGTTTTTGGCTTGAAGAAGATGGAATACATTTTGGAAGTAGAAATAGAGATTTGACTGCCGAAGGTGACAGTAAAACATTTGAAATTTATCAAGCACAATTACGAAAACATTTAGAAGGAAAACAACTTAACGATAATTTTTATTATTACCATGAGTGGATGCAAATGCATACAATAAAATATTACAATGCTCCTTTTATAATAGGACTAGATATTCGACTAAAACATAGTATGAAAGAGGGTGGAGAGTTTGGGCTTTTTTTAGATAGAGATGCAAAAGAAAAAGAGTTTCAACGATTAGGTCTTGAAGTTGTACCACTTGTTTGGAGAGGACTGGCGAAAGATTTAAGGAAATTAAATATACAAGAGCTTATACCAAAAAGCAAGTATTACGATGGAATTGCTGAAGGATTGGTTCTAAAAAATTATAATAGAAAATCCAAAATTGGAAATCACCAAATTTTTGCAAAATTGGTACGTCAAGAGTTCAAGGAAGAGAATCGAGCAGTATTTGGTTCAATAAAAAATAAGAGTACAGATACAATGAAAGTAGTGGAGGTTTTCGCTACAGAACCGAGAATTAAAAAGCAAATACATTATTTATTAAATGAGGAAGGGATGAAATTAGAATTGGCTTTAATGCAACATCTTCCAACAAATGTAATTAAAGATATCCTTAAAGAGGAAATATTCACTATTTATGGTTCGTATAAATCTTTGGACTTTAAAGAAATGAGACAGCTTGTAAATCCTTTATGTTTGAGAGTAATTAAACAGATGATGTTGGAGAAAAGTGTAGGATGATTGATACAAATACAATTCCAAATGAGAATATTATTCATAAACTTACAGTTATAATAACAACAGACGGAAATTATATCTATGATATTCAAACACCTACTAAACGAGGAACATTCACGACAATGTCTGCTCTCATTGGATATTTGAAAGTTGTTGAGTCAGAGATGGTTGAGAGATTAAAGATGGATAAGAATACGATAAGATTTAGTAAGGAGAATCAATTTTAAGATGGAAGGCAAACAACTTAAGTGGATTCAGTTCAAACCATTTATCCATAAAAATATTGAAGAGGGAATAGGGTGGCAAGAGTGTTTAGGAAATAATCCATGGAATAGTATTGATACGAGAATGCATAATAATACGATGATTATTATAGTAGATCCTAAGAATAAAAAAGCAATTTATTGTTCTAGGAATGGTATAATACCGATTTTAACAGATCATACATGGTATATATACTTGTCGGACTATGTTTACAAGTTTAGAAATGGAGAATGGTATAGGAAAAAACAAAGGAGAAACGACAATGAAACTATGTGAATGTGGACACGGAATAATGGAACATTCTAGAAGAGGACCAAAGCCATGCATTGTTAATTCTAATACGGCAATCTTTGACAATTCTTCTTATTTTTGTCAGTGTAGTCAGTATAAGGAAAAACAGGAAGAGTTATTGGAGGCTGTTGCGAAATGAACGAGGTTAATTTTAATGAAATTATAGAATTATTAGCTCAAATTAAGAATCGTCAGGAAGAAACAAATGATCTATTGAGAGTTTTGGTGGAAAAACTATGAATAAAGATGGTGAAATATTCTGGTTAGATGGTTGGGTAGGAAGGGTGAGAAGTGGCGTTTTTGTAAGATGTAATCTTAATAAAGTTATAAAAGATTTTAATGAAAAATTCAATGTGAAAGTGGTGGGGATTAAATTGGATATTGAGAGCGATGGAAATCTGGAATTTATTATAGCGGAAAAAGAAGGACAACCATGAGAGATGTAAAAAGAATTAAAAGAATCTGCACAAAGTTGGAAAAGATATGGTCTAGACATCCAGATATGAGATTTACACAATTACTTTGGAAGATAGGATTGTTAAATAAGAACTCAGAAGGAAGAATGCTTGACCCATTTTATGTTGAGGATAGTGTTTTAGAATCTTTGTTAGGTGAAGAGGAAGAAGATGAAAAATAAAAAAAGATTATTTAAGAACATGGTAGATGAAGCTGGACTTTGTAGTAGATGTGGAAGTATTGAGTGTGCAATATGTTCAAAGGATTTAAAGAAGAGAGTGATTGAATTATTAAAGATATTATATGAACAAGAAAAAGTATCAGAAAGTAAACATGCTGAAATATTATGTCTTTGTGGAGATAAAGTAAATCATAAAGACATAATGAGAGGATACAAGATCGGTATAGGGTTGTCAAAACTCATTGTTGAAGAGACTTTCAAGGAGTTATTAGATGATGAAATTTTTGGAGAAGAAAATGTGCAAAAAGATAAAGGGAAAAACGAGTAGTAATAAAATAGATGAATGTATAATACCGCTAATCAAGTGGTTGAATACTCACGATTTTAAAACAGTTTCAAGTTGTTGTGGACATGGAAAATATCCGATGACTATAATTTTTGAATGGACTTATAATGGAAGTGTTAGATATTTTGAGATGTTTTCTGATGTTTAATTGGAAAATAAGAGGAAGTTCTATAAGAGAGATAGTGAAGGACATTACTATATTCCGGAGGTAGAAGATTGGATAAAATCGAAATTGAGATAGGATGGAGACTTTGGAGTTTGATCCTTGTTTTAGGATTAGTATTTTTAATAAATAAATTTGAGACATTGATGAAAAAGATAAAACTATCAACTACAGATTGGATAGAATGGAATCTGAAAAAGAAAGGGAATATCATAAAATGGGGGAAAAAGGAAGATGATAATTAGTATTATACTTTTAGGAACATTACTGTTGGTGTTAGTTTTAGGGATTATATTTTTAGTTTTATTATTCATTCCAATCTTAATTGTGGAAACAATTGTTTGGATAATATTATTAACTCCGTTTTATCTACTATACAAATTGTTTAAGAGGATATTTAAGTAAATATTTATAGGGAGTGAAAATTTGAACGAACGACCGATAAGTAGCTATTATATTAGGAATAGATATGGTGCGACTGATATTCTTATAGAGCATGAACAAGCTAAAACTCCTTATAGAGTTATTGGAAAAGTATTGGAGTTTTATCTTTCAAATAGATTTTCAGAAAGTAAAGAGTATTTAGATATTATGTATCAAGGTTTGCATAAAAGAGTTGGAAGAGGAAGGGAATACTGTCAGAATCTTGTAGATTTAGAAACCCTTATGAAAGAGATTGAATTAATTGAAGATGATTAAAAATATATATTACAGAATATAAATATTTAATATTATATATACATAATTAATGTAGATACCTCTGTAGTGTAACTAGGTCAGCACAATAGGCTCATGACCCTTAAGAGACGTTCAAATCGTTCCAGAGGTATAAGCACTAGTCAGCTAATGGAAAGCTTTCTGCCTTCCAAGCAGACAATCCGAGTTCGAGTCTCGGCTGGTGCACATAAGGGACAGTAGTGTGAGTTGCACAACACCTCGCTTGCAACGAGGAACTATGGGTTCGATTCCCATCTGTTCCATAATTATATAATTACTTTCAAATGTTTTATAAATGGAAAAATAAGAATGAAGATAAGTAAAAAGTACATCACGGTAGATAAACAAAGTCGAGGTGACAAGTGCTGAAAAGTAGTTCTGTAAAAAAACAAACTTCAAACGCAGACCTTTCCATCCTTGAAAAAAAAGTTCTAAAAGAATTAAGAGATAAAAAATACTCCGAAGGAGAAGTAAAAGCAATTTTAGAACAAATACGGTTTCCAAAAATGGAAACTGGGAATAAACATAGACATTTTACACAAGACCAAACTTCTGTTAAATTTGCAGTAGTTGGCGACACTCATGTCGGAAGTAAATATTTTGACAAAGAAGCTTTGCATAAGTTCTATGAACAAGCTTATAATCGTGGAGTAAGAACGTTTTACCAAGTAGGAGATTTAATAGATGGTGAAAATATGTGGAGAGGTCAAGTTTATCAGATTTATGCACATGGTTTAGATGCCCAAGTAAGAGCTGTGCAAAAAGAATATCCTAAACTTAAAGGTGCAACAACTCATTTTATTACAGGAAATCACGATGATAGTTTTAGACAAACAGCAGGTGTAAATCCCGGAAGACTTATAGAACAGGCTAGGGATGATATGAAGTATTTAGGAAGTAGGGAAGCTACTGTACTGTTAGGAGAGAAAGGAAAGACAAGAATGATGCTACAACATCCTGGTGGAGGAAGTAGTTATGCTTTGTCTTACAAGCCACAAAAAATTGTTGAAAGTTTTGAAGGTGGAACAAAACCACATCTTCTGTTTATAGGACATTACCACAAAATTGGACAATTTTTTTATCGTAATGTACATACATTTCTTGCTGGAACGTTTGAGTCGCAAACCTCTTTTATGAAAGAGAAGGGATTGGCTGCACATAAAGGAAGTTGGATAATAGGTGCTAATTTAGCGGAGGATGGAACAGTTACGAGTTTAGAGACAGAACTTGTAAGCTTTTATCATTGACTATGAAAAAAATACTACCTTTAGTGGCATTGTCATTGGCTTTGTCTGGAAAGTCAGGCGCTGATGAACTGAAAAATAATATTGAAATTAAGAAGCAGGAACGAGAGTATAGCCTTTCAAGGTCCTATAAACATTCAAAGCTTTGGTATGAAGGAGCTTCTTTAGGAATAAGTAATGAGAATAAAGACTTTTGGATAACTTCTGGATTCTATCATGCGACAGATTCTATAGAAAATTATTTGATGGTAAATCCTATGATAAGTACAACTCTATTAGAATATTGTTTGTTACAGTGTGATAGTAAACTTTCTAAACTATCTGCAGAAGCAAGAGTTGGAGCAGGTGTAACATTAGAAATGATCACATCAGAAACAAAATTAAAGATAGGCGGAATAGCTGCTGAATATATCGAGATCCCCGAGACAAGTATTCCAAAAATCAGATTTAGAACGAGGATGTTAGGTCAAAGTCAATTAGTATTAAGATTTGGAATGGTTGAAGGTAAATATTCATTCACGTTTAATGAACATGGAGTCGGTCATACGATAGATGTAGGAGTAAGATTCTAATGGTAGAAAAGAAAAAATATAGTGGATATATAAGTCGTGAAGCTGTGGAAAAATCGTTGTCTTTCCAAAAGAATTGGCTTGAAAATTTGGTTTTAGAGTCGGTTGGTGAGCCAGTAGAACAAGCATCGGTAGTTGTGTATCCTGATCCAAAACACGCACAGTGGATGGTAAATAGAAGATATGAACGATACGAAATGGTTTGGGTAGACGCAAATGGACAAGCTTATGTTAGTAAATATCTAGAATCCCGTAGAAAATGGGATATTAAAAAAATGTTATAGACTATTTCTAAATTATATAGTTAATTACAAAAGTTTTAAAAAGAAATTTTTAAGAAATAATATAAAATGCCTATACCTAAACCGAATCCTGACGAGAAAGAGCAGGATTTTGTTTCCAGATGTGTATCAGCTTTAAAGAAAGAAGATCCTGAAGTAGAACAGGCACAAGTATTGGCAGTTTGTTACAGTGCTTATAGAAAATCCAAAGGTGAGAGTATGAAAAAGGAAGTAAAGCGAGATTCTGATGGACATATTATCGTTGCTGAAAATGTGGCATTGAAATTTACATCATATATTCATGAAGATGTTAAAGAGGAAAAAGAAGAAAATGGGAAGTAATTCCGTAGCAATAGAATTGGAAAAAACTACTTTTAAGGAAGGAATGTTTGATAAACAGAAACTTCCAGTAAGAGGAATTGCAGTAAAATCAGGAATCAGTAGAAATGGAATTCTTTATACTAAAGAAGAGCTAAAAAAGTTTGCAGAGACAATGAAGGGGGTTAGTATCATTAAGGACCACGAAGCCTTGACTGATAACGCAGTGGGTGTTGTCGAAGATGCACAGTTTCTTCCAAATAGTGAAGAGGTTAGGTATGAAGGATGGATTAAGGATGAAAAACTTAACGAACAAGTTCAGGATGGAAGAGTAAAACATGTCAGTATTGGTGCAATTGCTGGAAGGCTTGTAAAAGAAAATGAAGATGATGATTATATGATCGCAAAAGATATGCATTGTGTAGAACTTTCAACGGTAATTGTTCCGGGAGTTGTAGGTGCTTCTATTCAACAGGCTTTAGTACAGCACGAAAAAGCTCAGGATTTAAAAGATAAACTAAAAATTCCAGCAGTTTGTGAGGATGTTAAAAAATTCATAAAATTGGAAGAATGGACTGGTAATAAAATAATGGAACAAAAACAAATGCATAAGATGGAAACTTCTGCCGACACGAAAGATGGACACACACATATGGCGATGTTTGATGACTCAGGAAATGGGTATACAGGTATGAGTTCGATGATGGGCACTTCAAATTATCAACATGCACATGAGATTAGCAATTTTACAGTACAAACGTATCAGAAAGGAGAATATGTTTCAGAACATCCAGGAAAATTAGAGCCATTGATGAATAAAGCTGATGGTGAAAAATTACAAAATAATGGTCCAAAAGAAACAGCAGTCAAAGAAACGATTACTGTTCAAAATAAGACAGAAGAAATGTTGGAGGAAAAAAATACTATGGCAGACGAGAAAATTAATGAAATGCTTGCAACTCTAGAAGCTAGAGAAATGGCATTCAAGAAGCAAGAAGAGATGTTAAAGGTTATGGAAGCTCAGTTCTTGAAAATTTCACAAGACAAAAAACAAGAGCTTGTTGAAAAATATAGAAAAGTAGCTTCTGAAAAAGGATTGGAAGTTAAAGAAGTTTCCGGACTTTCTGAGGAAACATTAAAGTTTTTGGTTGAACAATTAGAATCAATCAAGGTTTCAAAAGAAATTAAGGTAGAAGAAGTTAAACAAAAAACTCGAGGAGAAGTTGGTGAAGGACCATCCAAGGTTGAAGAATCAGATGAATCATTCGTAATTTCCAAAGCAGATTTTGGAAAAGGGTATGCTCTCTTTAGAGAAAGTTATAACGCTGAGAAATATAAGAGGTTAGGGAGGTAATTGAAACATGGCAGCAGCAGGAATTGGAAATTCAGCAGGATATGTACCAGTATTCGATGGAGGAAATCCTAGATTAGTTGGTGGTATCGTTGAGGGGATTATTAGTGGTGGTGTATTCGTATACGCTTCTGGAGCAACCGCAAAAGTAAGCTCTGGTCTCAACAGCTTTGTGTCTAGTGATATTATGTTTTTGAGAGATGCAAGTCGTACTCAATTTAACGGAATTTGTGTACAAACAGCAGGAAGTAATACATATGCAGCAGTAGCAACAAGAGGATCATTCATCTTAGTAGCTAATGGAACTGTAGTTCCAGGTGAAATGGTTAAATGTGACGGAAATAATTCAGTATTGCCCTTAGGATCAACAGCAGACAGCCTTGCAAAAGGACCAAGTATGGCGATCGGAAGAGCATTAACAGCAGGAGCATCCGGTGGATTTTGTATCATCGATATTCACGGATAGGTAAGGAGGAAAAATGGCAGAATACAAATATATCAAAGAGTTTTTAGGACTTGGAACCGGAACAGAAGGACAACTCCTTATTCCTAGGAAGATTCATGACATGCTCGTAGAAGAGGTTGACAAAAATCTTATTCCTAGAAGTGAGGCAGCAATGTACTTTGGACCAGGAGATATTCCAGGTTCAAGTATCGATATAGACCTTGTAACTCCAGATAAGATGGATGTTAGGATTGTAGCTGAAGGAGCAGAAATTCCTTTGGATCAAACTGAGTACACTTCATTTAACATGAAGCCAACGAAGTATGGTGTTGCAATCAGAATTACAAGAGAATTACTCGAAGACGCAAAATGGAATCTTTTACGGCACAATATCAAGATCGCTGGAAGAAGACTCGCTGAGAACGAAAATAGCTTAGTTGTAAGTGGAGCTTTAGATAATGCAACAAACACCGTTTCTGGTGGAGCAACCATTACCATTGCAAACATTACAAGAGCTATGCAATATCTAGAAGATGCAGACTATCGCCCTACATCTTTCTTTGTCGGAATGGAAGTATTGAATGATTTAAGAAACATTGATACTTTTGTAGAGTTTGACAAAGTTGGAAATAGGGAAATGCTTGATAGGGGATTCCTCGGAGTAATCTACGGAATGAACGTAGTCAAAGTAAGCACGAATGCTGGTATGACTACGACCTCTTCATATGTCGTTGACAAAGAATATGGATTTGTCATTGCAGAGAAGAGAACACTCACTGTAGAAAACTTTGAGATGCCAAGCTATGATATGAGTGCAGCAGCAGTAACACAAAGACTTGCGATACGACAAGTAAGAGCAGAC
>CAYIGE010000021.1:0-10502 GCA_964362835.1 Candidatus Woesearchaeota archaeon | reverse complement strand
TTATTAATCCGTCGTTATGAGTTACTATGATATATTGACCTGCCTTTATGTGCTTGTTTAATAGAGTTGCTAAACGCTCGGAGTTTCGCTTATCTAAAGCGGCATCTATTTCATCAAAGACATAGAAGTGATATGGCTTGAATTCTTGAATTGCGAATAATAGTGAGAGAGCTATGAGGGTTTGTTCTCCTCCCGATAGAGAAGTGCTATCAAAATATTTTCCTTTTCCTAACTGGATTACTATTTCTACCCCGCCTGCGAATATGTCTTCTTCATTTTCAATTTTTAAGAAGGCTTTTCCTTTACTGTATAGTTCTGAAGCATTTCTTGAAAATAGGTCGTTTATCCCTTTGAAGGTTTTCATGAAAGTCTTTTTCTTTTTCTGGTCTATTTCGGCTACAATCTTCATTATTTCTTCTTTTTCTTTTTGCAGAGTTTCTACTTTTTCCTGTACTTTGTCATATTCTTCTTTAATTTGATTGTATACTTCCAAGGCACGCATGTTTATCGCACCTATGCTTTGGATATCTGCTTTTGTTTTGTCTAACTTTTGTTGTAGAACTTCTAATGAAGCTTTTATTGGCTCACTTTCAGGAACGTCTTTCAATTCTATGCCTAAAGACTCATGAGATGCAGATAATTTAGCTATTCCTACTTCTATGTAGTTGAGCTGGTCAGTTATTTGAGATATTTCTGTTCTCTTTGTAGACATGTCATAATTGTTTTCTTGTATCTCTATTTGTATCTTATCTCTGTCATCAAATAGTTTTTTGAATTTCTTACTTAACTCGGATTCTTCATGTTCTTTTGAAGTTAGGAAAGTCTGCTTTTCTTCTAAACGCTCTCGCATATTCTTTATTTCTACTTCTAATTCTTCTAAGTCTTTTGTGCTGTTCTTAATGTTTTCAAGCATGTTTTCCAATTCATGCTCTTTAAACTTTAGAGTCTGGTCTAGATTTTCTGTTGTTCTGCCAGATACTTCTTCTATCTCGCGGAGTTTTGAATTATATTGTTCAGTTATTGCAGATACATCAATGGTTTTATTTTCTAATAAGTCTTTTTTTGAATTTAATTGAGATATTTCCTTTTTTATCACTTCTAGTTCTGCGAGTATAATTTTGAGATATTTTTGCTTTTCATTAACAAGTTTTTGATTTGAATGCTCGTGTTTTAGTTTACTAATCTGTTGGGCAGTTTCATATAATTTCTTATTTAACTCTTGATGATGTTTTTTTATATTTGATATTTCAGTATTGTTTTTTTCTATTGACTCTTTTCCACTTGATATTTTATCTACGCAGTCTTTGGTAACATGAGAAATATGCTCGTGAGTCATTTTGTTCTGACACAATGGGCAAATATCTATCTTGAGTATCTGCTCTTTTATTTTTTCAGCTGTTCTTATCTGTGCTTCTGATGAGGCTAGATTTCTGTTGTGTTCTATTTCTTTTTTTGATAACTCTTCTAAGTGAACTGATACTTTATTTGATTCTGATTCAAGCTTTGTTATTTGGTTGAGACATTCTTGTTCGTCTTTTGATACAAACTCGCGGGATAAGGATTCTATTTGTTTTAGGACTGAATCTGAATCTACCTCTAGCCTGTGATTTCTGGCTTCTTTTTCTTTCAATCTCTCTTTTATTGAGTATAGCTCTGTTTTTACAGATAGAAGTCTATTTTTTTCTTCTTCAATTTTTACTAATTCTATTTTCTTTTTTTTAATTTCTTCTTGTTTCTTTGCAAGCATTGGAGATTCTTTGCCTAATTCTTCAATTTCTTTCTTATATTCTGGTATTGACTCTTTTAAATGAACTATTCTTCTTTCAAATTCGTGTTTTCTCTTTTGAGTTGATTCTATTCTAACTTTTAGACCTTCAATTTCTCCTCTTAATGTGTTTATTCTTTCTTGTAAGGTTTCACGTTCAACACCGCTTGAACGTTTAATTAGAGAATTTATGTTTGCTATACTTTCATTCATTGAGTCTATTTTTGATTGCGTTTCCTCTAGCTTGAGTTTCATTTTTTCTCTTTGTGTTCTTTTTTCATCTAAAGACTTTTTAGCAGAATCTATTTCTTTCTGAACATCAGATATTTTTCTGATTAGGATTGAATATCTACAGCGGTTTATTGTCTCTTCTAATTCTTTGTACTTTAGAGCTTGAGCTCTTTCACGCTCTAGATTGTTAAGAAACGACTTACGCTCTCTTAAAACTGCAGATATTTCTTTGAGGCGTTCTTCTGTTTTTTCAAGCTCGTGGAGAGCTTTCTCTTTTCTGGATTCATAGACTGCTATTCCTGAAACTTCCTCTATGACTTTTCTTCGGTCTTCTGAATGCATTTTTACTATTGCTTGAATCTGTCCTTGAAGAACTATATTGAAACCATGAGGATCAATTCCTGCATGAGCAAGTAGTTCTATTATTTCTCCACGATTCTTGACTTCATTGTTTATCTTGTAAATTCCCTGTCCATTGCTTCTGATAAATCTTGAAATTACTATTTCGTTGCCCGGCATGTTGAATGTTTTTTGTGAGTTATCAAATGTGACTTCAACAAATGCTTCTCTAGCTGGCTTGACAAATTTTGAACCTGAAAATAAAAGACTTGTAGTTTTTTCTGCTCTTATAGATTTTGCAGATAGGCGTCCGAGAGCGAAGCATAGAGCGTCTGAAACGTTAGAATTGTGGGCAAAAATATTATTTGCAACAAAGTTATGATTTCCATCTATAGTCAAATCATAAACGAATTCGGGCCTATTTACCTTTTCTATTGAGACTATTTTATCCCAAAAGATGTCTGAATTAGAGATGTTTTCTAAAAGAGTAATTATACTACTTATTTTCTGAATTCTTGATAAAAATATGTTAACAATATAATTCTTGAAATTTATTAAGTTCGCTTCTCTTGGCTGAAATTTTTGATTAGTCCAATTATCCCTTATGATTTGCTTATGCAATCCCATATTGGAGGCAGTTTCTGGAGCAGATAAATTAAGCATATCCATAAAACTTATGAGCTCTATAGCGTTTAGAGATAAGGAATCATACTTTTCATGGAGTGTCGCAAATTTTTGATGAAACAATGGAAGTATTCTTCTTATTCCCTGTCTTGATGGGGCACATCTATTTTCATTATAGGCAGCAAACAGAGGATAATCTTTTCTTAAGGGTTTAATATGTATACCAAGCAGATTTGCTAATTCTTTGATTTTTATGTTTATTTCTTGAGGTAATAAATCAACATTTTCATTTGAGGTCACATTTCTTGATATTGAATTGAAAATATTCTGCTTTTTGTAACTGACTCTAAGAGGAATATTATTGTAAAACTTATTTAGGTTTTCATTGCCGTAAATATAGAGATAATAATAGGGCTCTTTTTTCTTTTCTACTGTATTGGCTGCTGCACACATACGCAATTTTATCTTAGATAATATATCAAATCTCAATAATAAAGACTGAACTTGTCTCGCTAAATCTTTGTTTTTAGTGCAATATTCTATAATTCCTATGTCTTTTCTCACACTTCCATCAGTATCAAATAATCCGGCTAGAAGGTTCGCAATACTCTTTTTTCCAAGACTCATAAAGTAGTTTGGAATCTTTTTTTGACTGCTAGTTATAGTTTTATCCTGTGTTTCATACAAAGACCTTATTTTTTTGTATAAATCTTTATCTCTTGAATAAAATCTTGTTATATTTTCCAGATTAAGTTTTCTAATTCCCCATTTTGAATATTCTGACATCAACTTCTCGAAATCTTTAATAACTTCTTCGTCTTTGTTGACAAACTCTATTCTATCATTCGCTATATAGCCATCGCCTATAATATAACCCATGAATCTTGCAAAATTTTCATCTTCTGTCATAGAATTGATATCTACGGTTCTTGGAGTTGCTATGTGCATCCCTATGTCCAATTCACTTATTGTTTTGCTATTTACTCCAAAATTAGAAAAACACATAATAGGATGACATTTTGTAGCTTTGATTTCTCTTCCACTTCTTGTTTTTATTCGGTAGATGTCATCGCCTTGACGTTTTATAAATTTAGAAATATTTTTTATCTCTGATCTCATAGAATTTTTGTTTAAAGAGATTATTTCTATCGCATTATCTCCGTTAACATAAACTCCATCATCTAGGTTTTTTATCTCGGTAGAATTCTTTATTTGCTCTTCTACTAGTTTTCCTATCTCTATTTCTGTTCCATCAGCAAGACTAACGATGCTGTCGTAGCTTAAGGATTTCCCGCTGCCATTTGGGCCCACCACAGTATTAATTCCTTGGTCAAATATTACTTCTGTTCGTTTTGCGAATGACTTAAAGCCCTGCATCACCATCTTTTTTATATAGGTCATATTCTCTTTTGGGGGTTTATTGTTTTAAATGTTGTTGGTTCTGTATTTGTTGTTGTGTTAAATTGTATGAATCTTTAAATACGTGCTTTATTGATTTTCTTTGATGACTTATAAAATTGCTTTTATTGGAGCACAAACTGGTGATGAAGGCAAAGGAGTTAGAGAAGTTTATTATGTAAAAAAAGCTGTTGATTTAGCTACTAAATTGAGTGGTGAGAGAGAAGAACTATATGCTTGGACAATGAGATGGCAGGGAGGGGCTAATGCAGGACATACTTTAGAAATAAACGGACAAAGATACGCATTACATCAAGTGCCTTCTGCTATTGTAATTCCTGGCACATATAACTTAATGGGGGAAGGAGTTTTCATAGAACCTAAATCTTGTTTAAACGAGATTAATGAACTTAGAAAAAGAGGCATAGACATTAATATAGCAAACTTGGGGATTGCTTCTAACGCCCATGTAACCTTGAGTTATCATCTTGAAGACGATACTACTGCAAGTGTTCGGAGAGTCGGACATACTTCTACAGGTAGAGGAATTGGACCAACTGCTGTGGATAAGTATGGAAGGGTAGGTATTAGATTTCAGGAATTTATTAATCGTTTGGCTTTCATTGAATCTTTGGAACAAAGATTTCCGACAAGTCCTCCTCACAAGATTAGAGATATTGCAAACCAGTATTCTAGAGAAAGAGAGGAACTTGGGGAGTTTTCTGCTTTGCAGGAGAATGTATTGAATAATTTGAGATTTAAATTTGGAATTGGAGAGGGTGCACAAGGATTTCAACTAGATGTTGACCGCGGACTGTATCCAGGAGTTAGTTCTTCAAGTCCAAGTATTGTTTCTTTTAGAGCTGACAAAATTGTAGGCGTAGTAAAAATGTATGAAAGTAGTATTGGTGGAAATAGACCGTTTGTTGGAAGAATTAGTGATGTGAATCTTGAAAACAGATTACGCACCTTATGGGGAGAACATGGTACTACTACAGGAAAACCAAGAAATTTAGGATGGTTAGATGCAGTGGCTCTAAAACATGCAATAATGAGTGCCGAAATTGACTGCCTTGTAAGTACTTGTGGAGACAGAATTGGAGACTTATCTAAAATGGGAGGAAATGTAAAAGTTGTTGTGGGTTATAAAATAGATGGGAATGTATTTTGTAATTGGGATAGAAGTTTCCATGATAGAAGAACACTTTATCGTGCACAGCCTATTTTTGAAGAATTCGAACCTTGGGAAACTTTCTTTGATAAAGATAAAGGAAAATTAAGTCCTAATGCACAGAGATTTGTTGATAGAGTTCAAGAATTAGTGGGCGTTGAATTTGTTTCTCATGGGTATGGTCCTGATATAAAAGATGTTTTTGAGGTTAAAGATATTTTAATTGAATAGTTACAAATCTAATTTCTTTTGACCTTGCTTTTTAGTTGTACCAAAAAGATTTTTCCAAGTTGCCCATGAGGTTCTTACTATTCCTGTTTTGGCTAATTCTATGCCTTGAGATTTTATGAATTCAATAGTTACTGGGTCTGAAGGGTATCCAGAGCCGATGTTTCCGAATTGCTTTTTTATTTGTGAGACTGCGTCTTCTCTTGCTACTTTTGCAATGATTGAAGCTGCACTAACTACCGGATAGTTGAAGTCTGCTTTGTGCTCACATTTGACTTCCAGATTTTTTGGATTTTTTATGAATGAAATGAGTTTGTTTTTCCAAGATAATGTATTTACTGAAGGACAATCTACTATTACTTTTATTTTATCTTTTCCGTTATTGAGTCTGTTAATTATGTTTGCTGCCATTTTTGCTTCTAAAGTGTTAAGATTTATGCTGTTTACGGCTTCATCTATCTCTTTAGGAGAGCTTTCTTCGGTTTCTATGCCTATAGCGATTTTTCTTATTTCTTCTGCTATTTTTATCCTTTGACCGTGTAAGAGCAATTTTGAATCTACTGCTCCCGCGTCTTTTAAGAGCTTTTCATCTTTTTCTTTTATTAATACGCCTGATAAGAACATAGAACCTAAAAGAGGTCCTCTTCCTGCATCATCAATGCCAATTAAATACATATTAGTCTAAAGAATTGTTTGTTTATAGGTTTTAGGGTGAAGATTAACTAAATGTTAATTGTAATTCTTGGTAACTGCCTTTCTAGAATCTGAATCTCTTGATTGAGCTACTCCACTGTAAGCTTCTCCCTGTGAGCCCATTGAAGCAGAGCTACCAGCAAAGCTATACTGTCTGCCATGACTTGCATTTCCGAATTCACATCCCATACACATATTATTAGAGCAGAAAATGTGTTTATAAGGGTATTGTTTATGGCTCTTGAGCAATTTCTTTGACTACTAGAGGAAATTCTGTTATTCCGTCATCTGAAGAAAAATGCCCCTTATTGTGCTCAACTATTACTTTAGCATTGAATAAGGCTTTGAATATTTCTTTGTCGGATATGCTTACCCATGGGTCGTTGTCTGAAAATATTGTTGTTAATGTTGATAGATGTCTTTTTACTTTTTCAAAGTCTATTGGTGTTTCTATCCAAGGTTTTATTATTTTTTCTGAATCTTTGTCTAGGTTTTGAAGGTTAAACCATGGGGCTACAAAAACTATTTTTCCCACTTGAACGCTTCCTTTTAACGATTCTAAATATCTTAAAATTGCCTGACATCCTACGCTGTGACCTATGAAGTAAGTTTCAATGTTTGGCTTAGGATAGAGTTGTGTTAATTTTTCCACCCAAGATTTTATTTCTGGTTCTTTAGTGTTTGGCATTTCTGGAATTTCAACTTGAAAACCTTTATCCTCTAAAGAAGCCTTAACGAAGTCATACCAGTCGCTATCTGGTTTGCCGTCCCAGCGATGTATTAAGATTACTCTTTTTGCCATAGTTTATCTTTATAGCGGGAGTGGGATTTGAACCACACGACCTCCGGGTTATGGGCCCGGTGAGCACTCCAGGCTGCTCCATCCCGCTGTATAAGTATGGACGACGAGGAGCTTTTAAACGTTGCGAATAGATATTCGCAGGCTTAAAACTTGAAACCCCTCTTAAAATCAAGTTTTAAATCTTAGCCTTAAAACCTATTTCATCATTTCTCTTAAGTTACTTATTGCAAATGTTATTCTCTTGCCTAAAATCTTCTGAATCCATGTTGGGATGAAGAAACTTCTGTTTGAACCTAAAAATTCTGATAGGTCTTCTGTTTCTTGAGGTTGAATTACTCTTTTTGCTAAATAGTCTCCACAATATGCTGCCCAGTTTAATCCTGCACAGCCCATTGCATATTGAATTGATTTGTTATTCTTATCATAGTCTGCAATTGGAGCGAGATCTTGAGTTACATCTATCAAGCCAGACCAGTAATGAGTAAATTCTATATTCTTTATTTTAGGAAATCTTCTTTTTAGAGTTCTTATGAATGGTTCAATTATCTTTGAAGAGTGATAGTATTGTGGGTAGTAAGTTGCCCAGGGAGAAGAGCCACCAACTATGATTCTGTTTCCTGAAACCGGTCTGTAATGAATGTAGACCATACTCGTGTCCCAACACATTAATTCGCCATTTGGAAATATAGATTTCATTTCTTCATCACTTAATGGCTCGCTGATGGCAAGATAAGTCTGAAGGTGATAAAATTTATTTGATATTTCTTCGTCAAACTCTTTTTTCATTTTATCTATACAAATTATTATGTTTCTTGCTTTTACTGTTCCAAGGTGCGTCTTAGCAGTATTCTTTTCAAGACCTGTCACTTCAGTATCTTCGTATATTTTAACTCCTTTTTTAAGAAGAAGGTTTTTTATTTCTTGACAATAGGCAAAAGAATTTATTCCATAAGAACCTGAATATTTTAAGGCCTTTCTATAGCCTATTCCAGGGTGGTATTTTGCGAGACCTTTCTCGTCTAAAATGTCATAAGGTAGATTCATGTCTTTTCTAACCTTTGCTTCATCTTCTATTAGGCTATTATGTGATTTTCTTTTGGATAAATACAATGAGTCTTGTTTTCTTAAATCGCAGTTAAGATTATATTTTTTTATTGTTTTAACTATTAAATTTACTCCGTCAGAAGGTACCTTATAAATAATTTTTGCCTTTTTTATTCCGTGTTTTTTTATTAACTGACGCATGTCTTCTTCGCTTTCAGGAGTTAAGAAACCTGCACTTTGACCTGATGAGCTTCCTCCGCAAATTCTTTTTTCTAATAAAACTACTTTTTCCCCACCATCTGCAAGTCTTAGGGCTGCGTGAAGTCCTGCAATTCCTCCACCTATGACAAGGCAGTCTGTAGAAAGATTCTCTTTTAAAGGTTGGCAGTAAGGTGTTTTAATATCTAATGAACCTGTATGTAGCCAGTTTTCGTATAGCATATATCAATGGATAGGAGCAATTATTTAAAGTATATCTTTCTTAATTGTTTATGAGTGGACCTGGTGATGGTAAAATTCTTATTGGAAAAGCTGATGTGTATATTCATGTTAAAGGAAAGTCTAATGCGACTGTAACTCATGTAGATGTTGAACTTGACGAATTAAATGACATAATAAAACCTGGTGAGAACACGTACATTGGTTCTAAAGAGGGTGGAGTGTTTATTGGATTGAAAAAGGAAATGATTTTACGGGCTGAAAAGATTGTCAAACGGATTAAGTAAAAGTTTATATACTCTTATTTAGCATCTTTTTTATGTCTGTAGCGTATGATATTGGATTTAGAGAAAGACCGAAACTAGATGATTTGGATGAGTTTATGAAATCTCTTGGGTTCAATATGGATAGGGCTCTAAAGAGGGGGGAAATTACTAGAGTTTACAATTTTGAAAATGGTGCTGTGGCTTCTAGACCTATAGAATTATTTTATTTTAGTAGGATAGATGCAGATCTTAGAGAAGCATTTGGAAGAGAAAATATTGTGTCGTTTGGAATTTTAAAAACATATTCCATAGAACCTGAAATATCTGATCCAAAAAAAAGAAAGAGGATTATAACGCGACAAAAAATACATAGGGAGCATGACTATTATAAGCATTTAGAACCAGACCGCCTCAAATGGTATGAAACTGCGTTGGCGATAAGGGATGAATTTGGAGCAGTAGTAAAATCGGAGCAAACTGGTGATAGTATAAACCCAAATAGAGATCCTTTTGCTTGGGCAAGAGGCATCTGGTCAAGACTCTCGAAGAAATAAATTTTGGGGTAGAGCAATTAATTTAAACTGCCGAGTTATAATAATTATATGAAAAAATCTCACTTATTGATTTTATTGTTTAACACATTATACTTGTTGATTTTTGCTGTTTATTATATTAGCATTCAGAATTATGAGTTTCTTGTTTATATTTCTGTAATCGTGATTCTTGGATTGATTATTGGAGTTAATCTGAATAAGTCTCACTTAGATAATTTGGTTTTGTGGCTCTTGTCTATATGGGGTCTTGCTCATATGATTGGTGGTGGTGTCAAAATTAATGGAAATTCGGTTTACTCTCTTCATTTGATTAATATCGTTGACAAAGGCGGGCAGTTTTTTATATTAAAAATGGACCAGTTGATTCATTTTTATGGGTTCTTCGTTGCTGCAATTCTTGTTTATCAGTTGCTTAAAGCCACCGGTTCTGTCGCTTTGAAATCGCCTAAATTAATGATATTTCTATCTTGGATTGGAAGCATGGGACTTGGGGCACTTAATGAGGTAGTTGAATTTATTGCTTTTATATCTCTTGCTCAAACTGGAGTTGGAGATGTTTACAATACAGGACTAGATTTAGTGTTTAATATGCTCGGTGCTTTGATTGGTGCTTTTCTTGCACATAAGATTTATAAGAAGACTTGATAAATCTATTGAATGAATAAAACCACCAAAATAATTCTTGTTCGACACGGAGAATCAATTGCTAATGCAGAAGGAGTCTCTCAAGGGAATAAAGATGAATGGATTGACACTCATTTATCTAAAAAAGGCAAGGAACAGGCAGATAAAGTTGCTCAAAGACTGAAGAATGAGAAGATAGAGATTATTTATTCTTCAGATTTAAAGAGAGCAAAAGAAACTGCAGAAGCAATAAATAAATTTCATAATGTGAATATCAAAAAGTCTTTGAGTTCACTCCACACTAAAGTGTGGAGTTTGTTTAGAC
>CAYIGE010000020.1:9596-10889 GCA_964362835.1 Candidatus Woesearchaeota archaeon | reverse complement strand
TTGAAGCTTAAGAATAAATTAGACATATTTTATCCAGCTATAGTAGAAGAGAAGTTAGAAGACTATGAAAACGAGCTGAATGGTATACCTGACTGGGTCGAAGTAGACGAAAATGGCGAGTACGGCATAGCAGAACTGAAGACTAACAGAAACTTTTTGTTTGATGAATACTGGTTTGAGCTAGTATTTTATGCTATACTTTTGAAGAACACTAAGAATATAGATGTAAAATATGGTGTTGTATATAATCCTGTTGTTGGAAAAGATGAGAAGAGATACATAATTGAAGAAGACTTGAAATGGTGCCAAGAAATAATAGACTACGTGAGAATGTGTATTAACAATTCAAATTACGCTCATCTTCCAGGTTGCAAGTGCAATAACTTTTCAGCTAAGTGGGCACCAGAAGAATAGTATAAATTCTGTTTTGTGATTTTATGAGTGAAAGAAAATGCCCTAGATGTTATGAAATATATGGGTTGATAAGTGAAATGATTCATGAGGGTATCTATTTTAGATGCATGACGTGTGACTTGATATTGCAGACAAGCTATGACAAAAGTGATGACTATACTTATATAGGATAAAATGTATATTATTTAGAGGTTGAGACTATGGTTATGAGAGATGATTTGCTAAATTGTCCCTTCTGTAATCAAAGGACACTTAGAATAATGAAGAACTTTGCTACTCGAACAACAACAACGTCGGGTCGTTCAGGGAAGAAGTATTCAACAAATAACTATGATACTTTGATTTCTGACAAGTGTTTGAATTGCAAGAAGACTGACAAAGAAATAAAGAAGAAATATAGAAAATACAATTACAACTTGAGATAAGCAGTAATTGAAATTTAATCTTAGTTTGATTAACACTTATGCTGCATTTAGAGAGCATAATATACGGAGGTAGAGAAAGATGGTAACGAAGAAAAAAGTTGCTAAGAAAACAAGTGTTGTGCCTGAAAAGAAACAACCTTACAAGCAGACTAGAGACGACCTTGCTAACAAGCTTTTAGAATTTGTCAAAACTTTGACTAACGAGTCTGGACTGCAAACAAGAGTTCTTGGAAGAGCTTATCACTTGAGCAATCTTAGTACGAGAAATAACACAAAGAGTGAGTAAATGAAGTATACATGGGAAGAAATTACTTCGATGATAAAGACTTTAGCTGTTGACATCACTGTTCACAGCTATGAACCCAACATCATAGTTGGCATTGGTAGAGGCTCTGCAGCTATATGTTGCATATTTGGTGAATATGCAAACATAAAAGATGTAGTAGTAATACCA
>CAYIGE010000020.1:0-9586 GCA_964362835.1 Candidatus Woesearchaeota archaeon | reverse complement strand
GGAGGGGGGAGCAATTCCAGATGACAATAGAAACAAGCTCGACATAGTGCGAATTGCAGACATGAACCTTCCTATTGAAGGGAAAAATGTCTTGTTAATTGACGACATTTGTGATACTGGAGAAACTTTGTTTGAAGTGAAGAAATATTGTGAAAAGTTCAATCCAAATAGATTGAAGACTGCAGTACTGTTTCTCAGAGATGACAAAGAACACCAGATTGAGCCTGATTTCTATGTCAAGAGTACTCATGAATGGACGATTAGTCCATGGGAATTGCGTGATTTAGAATGAAAAACAACTATAATGATAGAGCTATAACTCTATCATTGTTATTTATGAAGAACTTAAATGAATTAGAGGGGGTGAGACGTTGTCTAAAAACTATATAATCGGTTCTGGTCCTGCAGGACTTATCGCTGGATTCTATTTGCAAGACTATAAAATATTAGGCGACCGTCTTCGGCGGTCAATTTGCGTCGCATTTCAAGCTGGGTGCACAATACTTGCACAAGACAAAAGAGACAGAAAAGCTTCTAGCTGATTTGAGTATTTCACCAAAGGACAAAGAAATAAAAGTCGGATTCTATTTCAATGGAGCTGTGCACGATACATGCCCGCAAGAATTTAGAAAGATGTATTTTCAAAAGACATACGAGTCTAAAGATGAGATACCTGAGCATGTTCTTGGAGGGGGGAAAGGTTTTACAGCATTTGACATAGATTTGAAAGATGTCATAAATGCTATTGTAAACAGAGTTAAAGATAGAGTCATCATTGACACAATAAACAAGATTGATGTCAACACAAGCACTCTACACTCTTGGCAAAACAAATATGAATTTGACAAGTGCATTTCTACTATACCAGCTCCAGTGTTTTTCAAGATGTCTAATACCGAATTTACACCAAATTTAAAATATAAGACATGCGTCTTTGCATTAGCAAAAACAGAAAAAGACATTGTCAATGACTATGACTTTGTCTATTTTATAGATGACGAGTTCAAATTTAGTCGTGTTACTAACATTGGAGACAACAATAGAGTCTATGAATTTTTGACAGTGATACCGAAGAGACACGAGTTTATGGACTTAGCTCCGATAGATGAGATTGAAGCTATGATGCTGCCTAAGACAAAATATGTAAGCATGTATTTTCAAAAGTTTGGCAAAGTCTTAGAAGATGAAAACTTTGCTGGAGTGAAAAATGTTCAGTTTTTGGGACGCTGGTCTCAATGGAATGGTAGTGTGTTAACTCAACATATAATAGAAAAAGTATTGAAGATGGTAAAATGAATGAATTAAAAAAGATGTTTGAACAGAATTTAGTCTTTCAGAGAAAAGTAATAAAAAACTTTGACAAGCTTAGTCTGAAGGAGAAGCAAGCACTCACTAAAGACTATATATTGCATTGCATAAGCGAACTCACAGAAGTTCTAGCTTCTATAAATTGGAAAACTTGGTCTGATACTAATAAAAAATTATCTTTAGTGCAATTGAAAGAAGAGCTTATAGATGCTCAAAAGTTTCTTTTGAATATTTCTCTTATATGGGGAATGAAGCACGAAGAATACTTTTCTAAGTTTGAAAGAAAGACTGAAGTCAACTTACAGAGGTTTGTACAGAAAGAGTTGTTAAAGCAAAAGAACAACTTAAAATTGTGTGCTATTGACCTAGACGGGACACTCTATAAATATCCAGAAACACAAATAGCTTTCATAAATAAGAAATTAGGTACTAAGTTCAAGATTTCTGATTCTCTTTCGCCAGCTATTACTAAAATGCCTATTAAACAATATTTGAAATTGAAAGACGAGTATAGAGAAACAACAGGAGAAGTGTATGGTAATCCCAAACCAATGAAGGGAGCGTTGGAGTTGTTACAGGGATTGAAAAGGAAAGGATATAGTATAATGATACTTAGTGCAAGACCCTATAAAAAATATCCAAACATTTTTGAGAATACTTTGCGCTGGCTTAAGAAAAATGACTTGCAGTTTGATTGTGTCTTTTGGGACAACAACAAGAATGAGAAGATTATACGAGAGTTTCCAAAGTTGAAATTCATAGTAGAAGATAATCCAGAAGAAGCTGAAAAGATTGCAGCGTTCAAGATAAAATGCTATCTTTTAAACAGGCCATACAATTTAAAATACACAAATAGCAAAGTAAAGCGCATAGATAGCTTGACTGACATATTAGAGGATGTGTGATTAAATGGAAAAAGAAAACAAGTTAGAAGAGTTCAATTCAAGAATAAAGTCTTGCAATATGTGTGATTCTACTGGTTTAAATAAGACTCTTGTCAGCAGCATACTTTTGGGTAGCGGCAACATCAATTCTGAAATCATGTTCATAGGGCAGAACCCTTCTGTTGTAAGATATTCTAAAGATGACAAGATATTTGGCAATCCATTAGTTAGCAATACTGACAGAGTGTTTTGTGATGGGCTTGCTAGCATTGATTTGAAGAGAGAAGATGTGTATGTGACAAATTTCGTAAAGGGGAGCACGTTTGAAAATAGAGTTCCAAGTGTAGATGAAACTATTCACGGTTTGTCTCACTTGTCTAATGAGATTTATATTATCAAGCCGAAGATAATTGTCTGTGTCGGAGCATTTGTATGCGACAATTTTAACATAAGAATAGGACAGATTGATACTAGAGATTATGTGTATTTTGGAATCAATCATCCAACTGCAGTTGTGAGAGGAAACTTGACGTTAGAAGAATATATATTGCAATGGCACAAACTAAGAGAACTTATAAATAGTAGCAAGTCTGTAGTTAGCTTGAAAAAGTGGTTGACATGATAAAAATTTTATTGTTTGAGGGAGTTGATGCTTCAGGGAAGACTACACTGATAAATGAAGTGCTCAAACTGACTAATGAGTTCATTTGTGTTCACAGGTTTTCAGCTAGCCAGTATGTGTTTAATGGAGAGTACTATGAGAATCCTGGAAAGACTAACTTGAGTGATTGTTTAAAAATCGACAGGTGTTTAAAGAATGTTGGAATTTACGTGTATTGTGTAGCTGATGCTGAGATAATTACTCAACGAATGAAAGATAAGAAAGAAGACAAGCAAAGATTCAAAACACAAAATTTTGATTTAAACTTGATGTTATATGATTACTACTTTTCAAAGACTCCCTTGAAAGTTATAATTATGAATACATCTGATTCAACTCCAGTGAGTCTTGCTAAAAGTATAATAAAACAGGCTAGAGAGATATGACAAAATTAAAAATATTGATAACAGGAGCAGACGGTTTTATAGGGTCTAATGTAAAATCACACTTAGAGTCTAGCAACAAGTATGACGTATGCAAGCTTACTCAAGATTTGACTGATGCTGAAAGTGTCATTCTTGAAGTTGAGTCTTTGAAGCCTGATATCATAATACACACAGCTGCTATAGTTGGGACTATAGCATGCGACGTTGCTGGTGGTTACGCTATTGATGTAAATGTCAGAGGGAGCTATAACATAGCTAAAGCTGCTAAGAAAGTAAATGCAAAATTGATTTATATCGGTACAACTGCAAGTTATAAGATTGGTGTAATGCCGATAGTTGAAGAGACACCAAGTGAGCCCGAAACTTTGTATGGTCTGACAAAGTATGCTGGAGAATTAGTCTGCAAACAAATATTAGAAAAAGACAAGTTGCTTGTATTGAGATTTTGCTTTGCATTCGGTATAAATGATGGCCATAGCGGCATCTGGAACATTATAAATTCATATAAGCGAAACAGGCCTTGTATATTGCAAATGTCTCCAGAATCATTGAAAGATTTCATGTTTGTTTCTGACTTTTGTGAAGCTGTAAGATTAGCGATAAAAAATGATTTAAACGGATTGTATAATGTGTCTTATAATAAGCCAAGAGCATTAAAAGATGTCATAAATGTGCTAAATAACCTTGGTATAACACCAATACTTTACTATAAAAAAGAAGATGATTACATGCAATCGCATATTGTAAATTCAAGTAAGTTTCGTAAAGCAACTGGTTGGACACCACAAGTAACACTTGAAAGAGGAATAAAAAAATGTGTAAAGTAGATAACTCTGAAAAAGTAATTTTAAGTTACAAAGATAATATGGAAAAGAAAGAATTGGACGAATTAAGAAAGACTCTTGGGACACTTCCAGCTTTGCAACCAACTAGAAAAGATGAGTGGTTTGATAGCTGTGAAGCTATACGAGTCAAGATGATAGACGGTCCTAAAAATTATGCTAAACCGCTGTACGCTATTGCAACTGCGACTTGGGGTGATAGGAGTCGCTGGTTTGACAGGTGGGAGAATGCAACTCCTGAAGCTAGATTGTTTGTTGTGCAAAAAGTCTTAGAAAGAAAGACTCTTCCGAGTGCTGCTGAGAGTGTAAATTTCAGTTTCAATGTTGACGGTGTGAGCAGAAGTGCTTATGACCAGATTAGGACTCATAGGTTCTTAGCATTTGGTAGTGTCGGGCAGAGAGACAATAGTTGGGTAGACTCAGCATTTATTGTGCCGCACCAAATATATTCTAACAAGTCTCAGTTATTGAAGTTCAAAGAGTTGACAACTAAGATAAAAGATTTTTACCAAGAATTAGTTGAACAGGGACAAACAAGCTGGCAGAACGCTAGATTTATTTTGCCAATGAGCATCATGCACAGATTTAGTGTCACTGGTAATTTCAGAGCGTTTCAAGATGTGATGAGTTTAAGATTAGCAAGTAGCGAACAATTTGATAGCGTAGGTTTTGCTTGGGCGACTTGGTTAGAATTTTGGAAAGAATATCCATTATTAGCTTGCTATCTAAGGAGCAAATGCCAATGGGCTGGCAAATGTGTGTGCAATTCTAATATCGAATTTGGAGCTTTGTTTAAAGGTTGCTGGCTGTCGAAAGAAGAAGACAACAAAAATGCTCAATTCAACGAAAGCGCAGCTGACATAGATTTGATTAGCAAGCAATTGAACTTTAAAAAATATGTTGGGTGCGAAATACGAGACATCGATTTGTATGAGCTTACAGAGATAGCTAAAGTAAAAGATACTAAGTATTTCGAAGAAAAATAAAAAAAAGGGGGTATAAAAATGAGTGGTAGTGAAAAGCTTGACGCAAGAGAGACAATAAAGAGAGTATATCCAAATATTGCTAATGAGCTTTATCAATCAAAGGGTATAGCGCTAGAAAAAGAAGAAATACGACAAGTAAAAGATAAAGAGACTAAAGCAGTGTCTTCAATAAGAAGGAGCTCTAATGTCTTACTTAGAGAGTTCAAAAGAAAAGTGATGCAAATGAAAGAGTCTGGCAGAGTGTCTTGGCGAAGAAACACTAAAA
Organism: Candidatus Woesearchaeota archaeon; assembly: GCA_964362835.1. Classification (GTDB taxonomy): domain Archaea; phylum Nanobdellota; class Nanobdellia; order Pacearchaeales; family GW2011-AR1; genus SICU01. The sequence continues at coordinate 4,254 of CAYIGE010000020.1, read as the reverse complement.
AGAAAGTATTTAAGTACTTTGGTTCGCCGTTGATACCGTCTTTTGCAATCGCACATAATGGGAAGAGAAAGAACTTTACTCCAGAAGGCAAGTGGACAAATACTCGTAATGACGACTTAGTTGCAGACGCGTGGAGAGGCTTCTTTGAAGCTTATGTATTGCTTTGTATAGAGTTAAACTATTCTGAAGAGACTGTAATAAAGCTATTGAATAACAAGAACCAGAATTTAGGCGATTTGATGTATACAGGAAATGCTATACATGTTATAAATGGCAAAAACTACTTTAAAAATAGAGTACTACAGTGATTGTTAGAAAAATCTTGGAGCAAGAGTAAATATGGATTACCAACTACAAACACTAAAAGATAAAGTAGAATCTGAAGGTTCTAAAGTTACAGTCAGTGGTCACATTACAAAGGAGCTTCTCAATGAACAATTGTTCTATGCATTTACGACTAAGAACAATTTCAAGCTAGATAGAAATATTTTGAGATTAGAAAGAGTAAGTCATCGAGATGTTTCTATTGGGTTCAAAAGAATACAGAAGAAACTGTTAGCAGATAGAAATACTCGCAAAGCTGTGTTTATTTCTTACCACTGTGTTTCAGCAATACAATGTCTCGTCAGAAATGAAGATTTGTACTGTAATGTTTTCTTTAGAAGTTCTAATGTCGAGCATTTAGAAACAGATTTGCATACGATAGCTTCTGAATTGCTGAAGTTGAAAGAATTTCTCAATTTGAAAGTTGTAATTCTAAGTGTGTTTATAAGTTCAAGTCATGTGATAAAAAATGCACGTAATAAATACTAGAGACAACAAAATAAAAATGCTAGTCAGGAATAGTGAAGGGAAGCGAGAAGCTAAAGACATCGATGATTTCTACCCTTATTTCTATGTTCCTGAAACTGATGTAGTGCCGACTGACTATAAAATAATTGGTTCAGAATCAGGCTTCACATCTATCTTTGGTGACAAGCTAAGAAAGATAAATTTGAGAACACCATTTGCTAATGATTTGCATTCTAGATTTGCTAAGACTTTCGAAGCTGATGTCAGATTAGCTGACAGATTCTTGATAGATAACCCAAGTTTGTTTGAGCAATACAGAGATGAAAAGATACGATTCTTGATAATTGATACTGAAGAAGATTCTTTAGATGAGTTTCCAAAACCTGAAGAAGCAAAAAAGCCCATAACGTGCATGACAGCTTACGACAATTTCTTAGACAAATATATTGTATTTGTCTGGAGAGAAGACTTAGAGGATTATAAGATTGATAGAAGAGAAAAGTACACAATACATTTCTTTAATAATGAAAGAAATATGTTGCTTAAATTTATAGAATTTGTGAGAGCAGTAAATCCTGATTTAATTACAGGGTGGAATGTCTTAAAATTTGATTGTCAATATTTAATAAATAGAATGGCTGTGTTGAGTATAGACTACAATAAATTATCTCAAGTTAGCAGAGTTAGACTTGACAACAAGTTTAATCATGTTTTTATAACTATAGCAGGTATGACTATAATAGATGCTCAAGAGCAGTATGAAAAGATGCAAAATCTTGTATATAATTGGTCAATATTTGGCTTAGAAAGCATGTCTTTAGACTCAGTTGCTAAAGCTGAATTTGGCGAAGGCAAAGCTGAGCATGAAAATCCTGGAAAGATGTGGAGAGAAGATTTAGAAAAATTAATTTATTACAACTATTATGATGTTGTTTTGACTAGAAAGATAATTGAAAAAATCCAGCTAGTAGAGTTGTTGAACGAACTAAGATTGACTACACATTGTTCTTGGGATGCTGTAACAACAGCTGGCAAGTATCTAGATTTTTTGATTTTAAACTATTGCAAGCAAAAAAATGTTGTATTGCCATCTGTGAAAAAACAAGAAAGTGAAAAATACAAAGGAGCTAATGTTTTAGAACCTGTGCCCGGGTTGCATAAAAATATTATTGAGGTGGATTTGAAATCGTTGTATCCGAGCATAATTATGCAGTTTGAATTCAGCCCTGAAGTTATAGTCAATAAAGAATACTCTGGAGAAAAGATAAAAGTTGATGATGTTTTCTTTGCTATAGGCAAGAAGGGAGTATTTCCTGAAATTGTCGAGAGTATCTACCATAGAAGAATGAAAATGAAAAATGAATTGAAAATACTAGCTACAACTAAAGGTCTTCGTTCTAATGAGTATCATGTAATGAACATAAAACAGACAATACTTAAGTTGATAATCAACTCAGTTTACGGAATGTTTGCTTACAACAAATTTAGATTATATTCTATAGACATTGCTAAAAGTATTACTTACTTGGGAAGAAAATTAGTGTTTGAGCATACTAAGAATATTGTAGAAGAGAAGGGTTATTCTGTAATCGCGGGAGACACTGATAGTTTGTTCTTTAAAGTTGATGATAGTCTCAGTAGTGAAGAGTTGAAAGATATTGCTTTTAAAATGAAAGAATTAATAAATCACTTGTTTGATACTTTTGTTGCTTCTTTCAATAAAAATTTAACTAATAAATACATTGAAATTGAACTTGATAAGATTTACAAGAGTATCTTATTCATCGAAGCTAAGAAAAAATATGTTGGCATCGTCTTGTTTTCTAATGACAAAGACATGTATGAGCTTCAATTAGTTGGATTCGAAATGAAGAGAAGAGATACACCAAAGTATGCTAAGTCTATATTATTTGAAGTTTACATGATGATTTTAGAGTACAAAGGCAAGACTGAAGTGTATAAATTTTTGAACCAGAAGATAAAAGAAATACGTTCTGTTCCAATTTCTGAAATAGGCATAACTGTCAGGCTTGGGAAAGATTTAGATGAGTATACTACTAATACTCAACATTCTAGAGCTGCTAAGTATTCAGAACAACATCTTGGTAAAAGTTTTTCTAGAATGGATTACGTGAAAATACTTTTTGTGAAGAAAGTTCTGCACAATCTACCAAAGACTGATGTAATTGCACTGAATGACACTGACAAGCTGCCTGAAGGGTTTGAGATAGACTACGAGCGAACTATAAAGCGCTTAGTTGAAATGAAATTAAGTGCTATATTTGACATATTAAGATGGTCGTTTGATGAAGTAAAGGGCCAAAAATCACTCACTAATTACACGCAATGGATGTAGGTATAGCAGTATATATTTGTTTATAAATATCATGTTGCATCTACTTTTACTTAAAATTTAAAAAAAAATAAAACACGGAGGAGATTAAATGATTGAAGAATCAAAATTTGACAATCTAGCTAGAGAGTCTGGAGTTGCAAAAGACAGCTTAAAAAGGTTGTATGACAATAGATTTAGAAGAGCTAAAAACGAAGAGCTTGCTTGGAACCAATTAGAAAACGACGTTAAGAAGTCGACTTTTGGCAGAGCAGGTTCTAACTTTAACGGAGTAGTATTCGCAGTGTCAACAGCTTTTGATGTTGAAGGCTACAATGCTACAAGAAGAGAATTTACAAGACAATCACTGCTGAAAGATGGCAAAAGTGAACAAGAAGTCTTAGAAAAATTAGTTGAATTGAAACTAATGAACTCTGAAGGTAAAATGCTTAACAGGTTTTTGCGACCAGTTGACAGTGTTCCCACATCTAACAGATTCAAGCAATCAATATGGGGAGTTACACAGTTTGAGTCAGGGCCTGACAACTTTGTAATGCAATTCAGCAATCTTGGATTAGTTGCAGATTGTGGAGTTTCTGTAAGTTTCAACGGGAGACTAGATGCAAAAGACAACTCAACAAAGGGTCACAGATTGCTAGCTCCCACTTCAAGCACTCGCTTCATCGCTAACGGCGACGAAGAACTTAACAAGTTGCTTGTTGCTGACAAAGAGACACTGAAGTGCCAGTTCATCGAAGACAACTTTGCAAATAGCATGATTACTCTAGACAAGCTGAATGAGTGGATTCAGAAATTTACAGGCAAATATGACTACATATTTGTTGCAAGAGCTGAAGTTACACGAGTGAGTCCAGATGTTACACGCAATGGACAAAGAATGATGTACTTTAAAGACATCGACAACGAGCATGAGCCACTGCTTTGCTATGTGAGCCCATATTGTGAAGTCTATTCACCTGGTTCGATAGTCTACATCTTTGGAGATGCAAAAATCAAAGGTGACGGCATTAACACAAATATTCACGGCATATTCCCAATAGATGCGAATAAAGTAGAAGCACAGAATTTAGATAGTTCTAGCATAGACGGTTCGCGATTTGTATAAATTG
>CAYIGE010000019.1:5472-11232 GCA_964362835.1 Candidatus Woesearchaeota archaeon | reverse complement strand
ACACTACCTTTATTTTCTTGTATGCATCGTCAAGCATTGATTCGTATGATTTCATGAATTAGTAAGAATTTAGAGTGCTTTTAAGTGTTTTTATTGTTATTTTCTATTATAGAAATAGTTAATAAGAGGCGTTAGGATTGTTTTTATGGAAAATCTCGATAGTCTAGATTATAGAATTGTTGGTTCTATGATTCATATTAAATTTTTAAGAGCTGAAGGGCAAGATGATGATTGTGTTTTATCGCCCATCTTTGTAGCTTATGAAAACAGTTTTATTGGAGCAGTTAATAGGCTAATGGGCTATCATAATGAATGCGTCAGTGCAAATGATGAGGGCAAGACGAATGTTTATTCAGGAGTTGGTTCTGAAAGGGGAGAATGGCTCGATAGAACTTTACTTCCTTGGAGAATGTTCCCTAATCGCTTTTTGCTAGAGCCTGAGAAAAGACTTCTTGAAGGAATTGTTAGTATGCATAATCAGGTTTGTGCTACTTCTAAAAAGATACTCGCTTCAGAAAAGAGTTGAAGTCTAAAGAAAATTTATCTATCTGAGATATCTGTGTTATTTAGTATACAAATGTTAATAACTAAGGTTTATGTGTTTCTTTGTATGCTTGCTCACAAGGTGTTTCATCACAGTTCTGACGCTTCTAGAAATGGTGTTAATCTCGCTTATTCTATATTAACTCTTGATGTGGAAAAGTTTCTTAGAGAAAATCCAAGAATTGAAGTGGTCAGTTCAGCTTGTTCAACTACACCTTATAAAAGGACTGAACTTCTGACTAAAGAAGAGAGAGTATTTCCAGGTGAAAACTTCGAGACACGAGATGAGGCCTTACACGTTTTTCATATTGTTTACAGAACTAAATAATTTTGCAGTCTTCCGAAGGTTTATAAATTTGATTCATGTGCTTAATTTATGAAGTTTAAGAATTTTATATTGGGGCTGGGTATCTTCGTGGTTTATGCTCTGGCTTTGTTTCAAGGTCTAGAGACATTTTATCCTACTCCTCAAGGGGATGATTTTTGTTCTAATCAGTGGAACCCTGTGCCTTTCAAAGATCCTGTTGGTTCATCTTGTCCTAATCCTCCTATTGATTTGCAGTCGCGTGCTGAAAGTTGCTGGAATACTAAGGGACAATTTATTTACGAGTATGATTCTAACAGCTGTCCAGTTGGAGGATATTGCGATGGATGCAGTATAGATTATGAAGCTGCTTTAGATAAACATTCTAATAGAGTTTTCATTATTTCAATCATAATTGGAATTGTTGTTTTTATAGCTGGATTCTTTTTGCTTTCTACTGAGCCTGTTGGAAGTGCTTTGATGGCTGGGGGAATATGGTCTGTGTTTTATGGAGTTATGAAAAACTGGAGAAACTTTAGCCAGTCTTGGAAATTCCTTTTGCTTTTTGTATTACTGATTGTTTTGATATGGGTTGCTTTGAGATTTAACAAGAAGGGTAATGGGTTTTCTGGACTGAAGAGTAAGTTTAAGAGATAATTCTGGTATAAGTTAGGAAATTAAACTAAAACTTTAGATGCTTGTTCAATGTAACTTCTTACTTTTTGGAAGTTAAGCAAGTCGTCTCCGTAATCTGTAGTTATATTATCTCTTAATCCTCCTTCAGCATCTATACAAAATCTATTGTGGTCCATTCTATCTACTAGTATTTTAGTTCTTTCTAGTACATTATTTCCTGTGAATCCTCCTGCAAATCCTATTATAGATGCAGGCAGTGCTAATCTTAATTTTTCATATATCTGTAGAGATTTTTCTAAATCAAATTCCTGCCCTTTTCCTCCGGATGGATCTATTAGCACATAATTTGCTAGTTCGTCATATTTTTTGGTTTTTTTAGCAATTTCTTCTGGATTTAAACCATCCATTGCGCCGCCAGATAATTGTATAACAAATTCAAGTGAAGGCATAAGTCTTTTCGCTTCTTCTAATTTTTTTATTTCAGGCCACGGTATATTTAATTGGACTGTTCTGCATATTCCTTGGTCATAAACTTGAGAGAACAATGCAACTAACTGAGTTTCTAATGTTCCTAGTTCTCTAGAGTTATAATGAATTGCTGGTAGTCCATGCTTTTTTGCTTCTGATAATAAATCTTTAACATGAGAGAATGGAGGATATCTTCTATTTGTTGTCGGTTGTCTCTTTAGAGTTTTATATCCAACTAATATCCCTATCATTGGTTGATGGCTTGAATCTTTTGAATAACCTGCTTTTTGAAATTCTTCTCCTATTATTCTTACTTCATCTATATTTGACGCTCCGGTTACTCCAACATAAGGCTTAGTATCCATTTATCCGAGATACCTCACTTTACCTGGACGAGGTTCATAGATTGTGCCTTCTTCCAATAACTTACGGATTTCTTGATTGACTGTTTCTTGTTTTGCTCCTAATTCTTCGATTAGTTTCTTTATGTCTGCTCCCCCGGCCTCTTCTTCCCTTTTTATTATATTTATTAGTTTGTCTTTTAATTCTGTTATCTCTTTTTTGTCTACTACCGAAGGTTTTTGTGCATCGTTTTCAAGTTTTCTTAATAGTAAGTATTCTGGTTGTTTCTTTTTTAGAATTTCAGGAGTTAAGTAGACTTCTTTGTTCCATTCTCTGACCATTCCTATTGCTAGTACTGTGTCTCCTTGTTCTAGTTGTTTTAGCTTTTCTATGTCTTCTCCGAATGTTTTTAATTTTATTTGTCCTGAAGCATCGTCTAGAGTTACAGAAGCGAATTTCTTTTCATCGTCTTGAATGAATTTGTCAACAACATTTGCTATTAGATTTACTCTCGCTACATTTTTCCCATTTATTTCTATGAATTTTAAACGCTCTCCATCTACGACGGGACTACCAGAAAGTATATCCCCAATTTTTAGCTTGTAAGCTACATGTCTTTTGAATTCATCAGCCATCTACAACCTCTTTTAGTGCTAGCTGACTTCGGTCATCTGCAACTCCAATTCTTTGAATTGTAGTAAAAAGAGTTTCTAGGAGTTCAGAAAACCTATTTTCTATTTTTTTCATATTGTTTTTTGTAATGTTTGGTTTATAATCATTATTGTTCTGTTTGTTATGTCAAAGTGTTTGAAAACCATACTCTTTAGAGTGTGAACACTTTGAGCATCCAAAAAACAAGTGCTAATCAAACCCCCTACTTTAGTGTGGAGTGGCACATTGTTTTTTTGATATTGATTTTAAATAGAGGCTTTGTTTTTAGATTGTATGACTGAATTAGAGAAATTAGCTGAGCAAGGAAAAATGGCTAAAGAAATTGTTGTTCGTTATGCGCGACTTCAACAAGGACATGAGAATTGTCATTATTATCCTGAAATGTTTGAGGAGTTGATGAAAGCTTTCGATATTGAATATCCTCAAGACAGAAAATTGCCTCCTAGAACTGAATTTAGGGCCAGATGCAGAGAGTTTGAATCTAAACTATATGATAGAAAAACCTAGAGTTTCTGAATATAACCTGTTTTAGGCTTGAAGATGTCGCCTATTTTTGATAACTGGTTTATTGCATCTTCTAGATCTTCTTTTGACATTCTTTCTCCTAGTTCTTTTTCTAATTCTATTACTGGGATTAATTTACCTAGACTTGATTCTAGTCTTGAGATGGCTTCTCTGACTACAATTATTTTATTTCTTTTTGATGTTGGAATTCCTGTTGTTACGCGGTCTATGTCAAAAGATTGTGTTTCTTCATCGTAGCCGACTTGCATCATTGAGTATTTTAGAAGTTTTATTGCTTGTCTTGTGTCTTCAACTGTAACGTAATTACTTAATCTTACTTTTGCACAAGCCTCGGATAAACGGACTATTGCTTCAAGTTGTCTTGCTGTTATAGGGATTGGTTTTACATCTGAACTTGAAGTTATTGTTTTGTTTCTTATTGTGATGTAAAATTCTCTTATTTCTTCTGCTGCTTCATCTGTTAATTTTGGTTTCACTTTCTTTCTTGCATATGCTATGTATTTTCTTAGAAGTTTAGGGTCTATTACATCACGGATTACATTTTCTTGATGTTCTTCTAAAACGTGTCTGGCTATTGCTTCATCTTGAACACGATTTGGAAGGTCTCTTAAAATAAATATGACGTCAAAACGACTTAACAAAGCTGGAGAAATGTTTATCTGTTGGGGAATTGGGATATGCGGATCAAAACGGCCTAGTTTTGGGTTTCCTGCGGCTAGTACGGAGGTTTCTGAGCGTAGTGTTGCTTGGATATTTGCCTTGGAAATTGTTACCGTATTATGAAGAATCATCCCATTAGAAACAAAAGTGCGATTTGGTTCAATAGTAATATCATATACATATTTAGTATCTTTGTTCTCTATTTCTTTTATCTCCTTTATCTTAACCCATCGGGCATACCCAAATGCAAGTTTTTTTAGGTTTTCTACCTCTTTTTTTAGATTTTCAGAAGTATCTTTTTTAATGTGCTTTTCAACAGTAAGAATAAGTTTTTGTAAAAATAGCCTGTGCTTTTCAACATGCAAGTCAATAGAATGGCCCAATTCTTTATTCATGGAAATATTAAGTTTTTTGAATATTTCACTTATCTTTTCAGTACAGTTCGGGATGACATCTCTTATTGATTTATAAGACTTGTTTTTTTCACAATATTCTTTCAGTCTATTTTTCTTTTTTTCAGAGAGAAAGCTGATATTAATCAGGAACTTCATAAGGTTTTCCTGTCCAGTAATGTCTACTTTGAAAAAAGCTCTATCTTTAAATATAGAAGATATTATTCCAAATCTTAAGAGTATATCAGATACTTGTTCTGCAAGTCTGAAATTTTCTGTTACTAATGTGGCTCTGCACCCATTTCTTTTTTGGAATGTTACCGTGCCATCTCCGTCAAATATTGCTCTTAAGAAATATTTTAAGTTTTCTTTAGGGAGATTCATTAAACCATCAGGAAATGTCTTTATTATTCCTTTTTCCATAAGGGTTTTATCAATCTTCATAATTTCTTCTTTAACTTTTTTTGAAATAACCCTCACTGAAAAAACGTCTCCTTGTTTTGTCAGACCCGCTTTTAAATTAAAATAGCTTTCAACCGCATCCTTATAATCATTTATAAGGATAGTGTCTTTGTTTGCGAATTGAATTCCTGTTTTCTTTCCTCTATTTAACTCGTAGCAACCGTCACTTATGTGGTAACCAAGTATTTTACAGAGTGTATCGTTTTCTTTTTTGTAATCTGCTTCTTTTATACTGATTTCAGAAGGTATCGGGAAAAACATTCCAGAGGATAATTTTTCTGCAGGAATCGTAATAATTCTACCTTTTTCAACAACCCAGCATGGATGTTCTGGAGTAACCATAATATTTCTTCCATTTACAAGGGATATTTTTATAAAATTTTTAGGGGCAGTATGTCTGCTTACTCTGTCTGCTTTCAAAGGAAAACTATTATAAAAATCTGTTGAAATCAACTCTACTTCATTCGTGGGAAGAATTTCACACTCAATCCCTTTGTAAATTTTATTTTTATTTCTTAGCATTAAATCGTCTATAAATGCTCCAATTTCTACATATTTTCCATTACTTAACATTAATCTAAAATCTGGAAGCATGCATTGTTGTTCCAATGATTCGTGCATTGTTGAACGGTCGTGCTCGCTCATCTTTTCTATTTCATCAATACAAACTGGCACAATTTTTCCTTCACAGACAAAGTTATGATTTTAAGGAACATATAAGTAATATACATAACCACAGTATTTCTCTTTTTTAAT
>CAYIGE010000019.1:0-5462 GCA_964362835.1 Candidatus Woesearchaeota archaeon | reverse complement strand
CAATACAAACCGTTCCCTTATTGCTCAAAACCATTGCTCCAGCTTCCAAAGCCCAGCCTTTTAGAAATTCATCTTTTACTACTGCTGCGGTGTTGTGGACTAACACCCCATCAACAACGAAATTGTGGGAGTCTTCTATAGTTAAATCATAGACATATTTATATTCTGGTACTTTTTTGTTGATTTCAACTATTTTTTCCCAATAAATATCACTGTTCGCTATTTTCTCCAATTCTTTTATAGCAGGACTTTCAATACTGATTCTGGATAGTATATCTTTTAATCCTCTTTTAGAAAGATTATTGTGCCATTTTACTTTTCTTAAAGAAATTTTATTTTCTTTTAATTCTTTTTTTAAAATTATTCCTACGCCTGGTAGAATGTCTGAGTTTGTGTGATATGATTTCTGTTGAAACAATGAATTAAGACTTTCTAGTTTCTCTTTTTTTTCTAAGTGTTTTAGAGGAATGAATTTAGCAAATTTTTGAATGTCTTCGCCATTTCTTATTTCTATAATCAATTTATCATAATTTCCTTTTATTTTCCCTGTAGAGGGATTTCTCTTTCTTATTGTAGCATGAATTTCATATCTAAGTAGAACTAATTGAATTTGTCTAGCTAGTTTTTCCGAGCATGTAGTGAAATCTATGCAGTGTGAACCCTTTCCTTTTTTTCTAATAAATACTGAACCCTCTGTATCATATAATCCTGCAAGGTATTCGGCTAACAGGTCATTTGATAGATGGAGAAGAGTCTCTGAAAGATAGATTTTATGCGACTTTGGTGAAAGTGGTGTTCCTAAAGCAATAAGACTCTCTCCAATAATCTTTGAGTGCGTTCGTGTAGCTTCCGGTCTTTTAATAGAACCCTTTGAAATATCATAATTTACATTAAATATAGACCTTAAAGTGTTTCTAAATATCTTATGCAATTCTGGTGAAGAATTTGACAGCCTTATACTATATGAATTTGTTTTTGTTTTTTGTATGTCTCCGTCTCCTGCAATAAGTCCTGCGATATATAGCATTTTTTTATCAATATAGACTGGAATGTTGTGTGGTTTTCCATTGTAAAGACTTATTTGTTTTATATGCTCTTTCCAATCTAGTTTTACTTCTTCTGCTATTTTCTTTAAATCATTAAGTTTTATATTGCCTCTTGCATTTTCATTTACCCAGTGGTGGTATAATTGATTTTCTTTAATATTAAGTGCTTGTGCAGCTTTTCTTGTTTCTCCATATTTTTCTTGAAGCTTTTGTACCATTTGCTTCACAAAATATTTTATATTGTGAATAACTGGATTTGAAATTATTAAGTCTACAAAATAATACTTGTCCCTATCTCCTCCAATTAATTTTCTAGGTGTTGCTACAACATTCCCTTCATTTAATTCGTTGGCTTTTATCCACTTGGTTTCTCCGTTTTGTAATGCGAATAATTGGGTATTTCCTGTTAATTCTACTTTTTTTCCACTGGCAAGAGTTACTTCATAGACTAATTTTGGTGCTTGTAGCTTCCATATATGGCTCGGATTTTTTGAGTGAATTTTTAAATCATGTGATAGGCTCTGAATTTTAACGTCTGTGATATTATCTTCTTTCCAGACTCCAGGAGCATATTCTTCTTGTTTGATTAGCCTTTTTTCTACTATTTCTTCAATATGACTCATTCCTCCTGGATTAGTCATAAGTGTGCTGTGAGGTGCTACACATAATCCCGCGCCCGTTGCACCCTTACCTGAAACGTAACGGCCTTTAGGAGCTATTCTAGAAACGAATTTTAATGTCACGCTTTTTGCTACACCAGGATCTCCTACTAATAAAATGTGTATATCACCGCGCGTGTTTCCCCCATCTGAACGTTTTTTCTTTACTCCTGAAAATAATTGTAATAGAATAGCTTCCTTAACTTCTTTGAAACCATAAACACTCGGTGCAATGCTTGATGCAAGTTTTTCAAATGCTTTTGGGTCGTTAGCTATCTTTTTTATAGCTTCTTCATCTGCCTCGTTAACTTCTAAATCGTCAAATGTTTCTTCTAAAGGTATAGCATTATTTGCTTCTACAGCTAGGTCAAAACGAGTTGAGATAGAGCCTTGAGGTAGAGGTACTGGAACTTCTTTTAAAACTCCGATTATTCTTACTTTGCTTCCCGGAGTAGTTCTATCTTCCATTTTAGGATCAACTAGATCTTCTTTCAGAAAGACATTCATTCTTCTTGGTTGTTCTCCGCCTTCTAGGGAATCAGGAGATTCTTCTATTACTAGACGCTGGGCGTCTACCATTTCTTTAGTTAATAATTTGAATAATCCTTTACGCCCGCATGAACATCTACTTGGTTCTCGGAATTTTCTGTCTATTTGTAATACCGATAGAATTGCTCCACAAGTTGGACATTCAAAACGAGCGTTTACTACTTGAGGTCTAACATCAGATGCTTGACGTACGATTCCTTCTATTGCTATGAATTGGTCTAAATGTTTAGCTCGGATTTCTTTTATTTTTATTTTTGATGACTCTGGAAGAGTTTGAAAACGGATTCTTAGACTCTTAGTTGACCACATTTCACCTAGAATTACTTCCAAGAGCGCTATTATCTCTTCAGGAGTTTCTATTAGTTTTTCTGATAGTTTAGGTGAAAACTTAGATAGAGTGTCAAAGTCTAGTTGGATAATATTTTCGTTGCCTCTTAGAGATTTACCTATCTCTTTCTTATGGCTTTCAAAGAATTGCTTGGCTTCATTTTCAAGCTCCTGTTTTTTGCCGAGCTCCATTTAAAAGCAGACAGATTTTAGTTTATATGGTTTGTTGTGTTGTGTTGTCTTGGTGAGATAAGTTTATTAATATTCAAGATTGTTTGTTTTAGAGGTTGTATGAAGATTCAGATAAACATTGAGAAAAAGCATATGCTTATTTTGATATTTGGCTTTGTTGCTCTTGCTTCATTGATTATTGTAGTTGCTCAGCCTTCTACTCCTAATCCAGGACATGCTATAACTGAAGTTCCTGGAGCCGCTCCTAATTGTCTTACTAATTACGGTCATAGTTATTGTATTGCTGCTCGTTATTTTCAATTTATTACAGCTGCTGGAGGAGAGGGGATTGTTTCAATAGCGGCTGCTAAATCTAGTGATTCTGATAGACTGGGTGGTAAGCCAGCAACAAGCTATATTTCTAGTTGCAGAACAGTTACTGCTAATGCAGGGATTGCCTTAGATGTAAAGGCATATTGTGAGCTAGACGAAATCTTGACCGGTGGTGGATGCAGACCCAGTTCAGAGGTAGGTCTTCGTTGGACAGAACCTTGGATTTTGGGAAGTAATCAAAAATCTTATTGGTTTTGTGGTTTTCAATCCCCCAGTGGTGAAGCAATTGCAGTTTGTTGTACTTAATTTACGAGTTTTCTAGGTTATTCTATTTGAAACCTTAAGATAGCTCCTGCGCCCTTTGTCATGTTAAAGAACTGTTCTCCTTCAGGAGTTTCGTCTGAAATCATTATTACTTCGGAACCCATGTCTAGGGCGGCTTTTTCAAATTCTGCTATTTTGTTTTTTTCTAATTTGCTTGAAATTAACAGTTTGTAGACTGCTCCTCTTTCTAGAGCTACTTTTGTTTTATCTAAACCGTAAGCGGTTTTTTCAGGATATTTCCCCAACATCATGAAGAATTCTTCAACTATCTTTTTTTCTTTTATTATTTCTTGTTCTGCTATGTCATCTTGAGAAGCTTCTACCAAGAGTTTAAGGCCGTGTTCGTCTACATAACCTATATCTTTTACAGCTATTACTTTTTCTTTTAATTTTGTGACTAACATTCCTTCTTCTAGAAACTCTTCTTTTGTAGGTATTGGACCGCCTACTAGAATACCTTTTAATCTTGGAAGCTCAAAGAATAATTCTTTCATTGCCTCTGAAGTTCTACGGAAGAATTCTTTTGCAAGACCTTCGGTGACTCTTGCAAACCTCTGGCTCGATTGGCCGCCCGCCCTCACCTTGCTTGGAACTCCTGAAGTTAAATGTCTTAAAACTTTTATTTGCTTTCCTTCTAATAATCCGATAGTTGCTTCTTGTCTATCTATTACAACTAGACCGAAGATTTCATCTGTTTGTAACATATCTCTTAAAGGTTGAGTTACAAATGTTTGGTCGCATCTATACATTCTGATTTTTAGAGGTTTAGGAGGTTCTATTGCCCATAACTTTATGTCTGAAACTCCTTCTTTTTCTGAAACGTTTCCTGCGTAAAGAGCTAAACCGTTTGTCGGCGTTTTCTTTGTTCCTTTTAATGTGCGAACAATCAAGTCTATAGCGTCTGTTACTGCTGACCTGGTTTGTTTTGATTTTATGTTTTCCGCTGTGGAGCGTTCTGATTCTAGTTGTTTTGTTACGCTGTGAATATTAAAGTCTACTGGAATTAGCACTGTGACTAGTTCTGTGTGCCTGCCTCTTACAGACTCTAGTTCTTCTATTTGTTCTTCAAGTTGAAGTTTTTGTTTGTCGTTCATATTTTAAAAATAGGATTATGAGTTATAAATGTTAAGGTTCAATGAATTCTATTTGCTCCGGGCCTACTTCAACAAGGATTGCTCCACTTGTGGCTTTATAGTCTCCCATTACAGGTTTTAGAAGGATATAATCTTCATTAGACATTTTTCTCTTTATCTGAGCTTTCATTGATTTCTTTGCTTCTGATTTTTTTTGCCTATCGTCTTTAATCTTCTCTAATAGTTTATCCCAGACTTTTTGATCTTCTTTGCTCTTTTTTATTTTGTATTGTGTGGGCCATGATTCTAAATGAATTGATTTATTTTTTTCATATTTTTTGAAATGTATTTGATATATTTCTTCTGTAATGAATGGTGTAAAGGGAGCCATTAATTTTATTATTGTTAGTAGACTTTGATATAATGTGTAATAGGCTGACGCTTTTTCTTCTTTTGTTCCATTGTAAACTCTATATTTTACGATTTCTAAATAATTATCTGCAAATGTTTTGAAGAAGAATGTGTCTGTTTGAAGTTTTGCTTGAGCATAATTATATTCTTCAAAATTGTCTGTTGCTGTTTTTATTATATCATTTAATTGTGTTAATAATAGACGATCTGTTTCTATTAGTTTTGGTTGTTTTTCTTGATATTCTAGACCTTGGAAAAGGAAATTAGTGGCGTTTATGAGTTTTGTAACAAATTTCTTTCCAGCAACTACATCGCTTTCTTGATATTCTACATCTTCTCCTAATTTTGAAGTGGCTGACCAGTATCTTATTGCGTCTGCACAATATTTTTGAATTACTTCTTGAGGTCTTATTATGTTTCCTTTAGATTTAGACATTTTTTCTCCACCTAAAGTTACATATCCTGATATTACTGCTTCTTTCCAAGGATTTTTGTTAAAGTGTAATCTGGATTTTACAATGGTATTAAATAACCAGAAAGAAATTATAGATCGGAAGAGCGTCGTGTAG
>CAYIGE010000018.1:0-11375 GCA_964362835.1 Candidatus Woesearchaeota archaeon | reverse complement strand
GGTAGTTTCTTAAGAGGCCAGTATGACGTGGATAGAATGAAATTATTTTTTAGGTATGCTGGACCTTTAGGCCAATATAATCTCTCTAGAGATTTAAGAGAGAAAGAGAAATTAAATGTACCCCTAATATCTTTAGGATCTATAGTTCACACACCAGAAATTGTCTCTTATATAACTGGTCTTCCCATTGAAGAGATTAGTGGAAAATGGAATAATAAAAGGATTTTAACTTCTGAAAGAGACTTAATGCTCATAGGAGAGCTCATAAGAGAAAAATATGAGGCAGGGCCTGATCAGTTTTTTGATTCATACAGAGATAGAAATGGGGTGGTAACTTTAATTGAAGAATTAAGGAAAAATAAGAAAGTGAAGATAAATCCTAATCACTTAATGGTTTTGTTGAGAGATGGTAAAAATCTAGCTACTCTTGCAGGGGTCGAAGATGAACGCTTTGAAACGGACTGGGACTTTTCTACCATAAGAACAAGTCACTCTCAAATTGGTTCTGCTGTTGAACATCTTAAGACGTCTTTTCGATCTGATCCTGCCGCCTTTGTTGAAAGATATGGTTCTAGACAAGGAGCATATAATTTAGCTGTTGATTTAAGAAATAAGGGCTTATTATTCACGAGAAATTTAGATCAGCTAGGAAGTCTTTTAGAGAGAAAAAATATTTCTGGGGTAATTGGTTCTAATAACCCTGCCGTAGATAGTAGATGGGCTCCAGCAACACTCCATTTTAATGTTAGCGATTTTGAGTCTTTAAGAGATAATCTTAGACAAGTTCATGAATCTGATAATAAAACGTTTTTAAGAACTTATGGAAGCCCAATGGGTTTAGTTATTCTAGCAGGAGAAGCAAACAAGTATCTCGGCTTAGAACTTTCTAGTCACCAAAGCAAAATTATTACAGATCCAGAATTAGTAGCAGCTTTGGTTGGAGGAGATTCTCAAAGATTTAGAGAAGTTTGGAAGCAAAAACGGACTTTTAACCTGAAAACTAAAATGAATTTTAGAAACTTAGAAGGAAAAATAAGAGCTGGAACAGTCATAATGGCAGATTCCTGTGAACTACCTTCTTTAGCAAATGGATGGGGTGATGAAGACTACGTTCATATAGATTTACGCTATGGTTTAAGAGAACTTGATCAGGTCGATGCTCTTTATACAGTTACTCTGTATGATGAAGAAAATGCAGAAAGAATCCTTAAAAATATGGAAATGGAAGTAAAAAAAGATAAAATAACCTTACAAAAATTAAGAGGGTTAAAGACAGAAGGAGATGTTAGGAATTATGGAGAAAGAGAATTTACTGATGCCGCTGGAAGACTATTATATAGTTTTGACGAAACTATAAGACAAGAAACTAAACACAAAGTTATTGAAATTTATTCTCCAGTTGTGCAAAAAATGGTAGCAGGTAAAGAAAGAGGAGAAAAAGCATGGGACTATTTCTCAGATTATAGTGGTAGATTTGATTTATTTGATGTTAGGGGGATAAGGCGCAATTGGGATAAATTTACATTAGGTTCATCAATAAAAACTGCAGTAGCTATCCAGATAGGTTATACCCCTAGAAAAAGAATAATGGTTAGTTCAATGGACGCAGAAATAACTCCGGGCGAAGGAAATACATTCGGGGGTCTAATAAGCTAAAATGACTGAATTATCAAGATTAGGATATGAAAGAGTTAGGGGACAATTAATTGATGTTGCTAAAGAATATTTCGCTTATCTGAAAGTTGACAAAACTCTTCCTACAGATGAAAGAGAAAGGGTAATTAAAAGAGATGTTGCTATTTTCATGGGACTGTCGAAGGTTTACCGTGATGAAAAAACAACTGCTTATCTTGAAGGTTTACTAGAGGAAGAGTCTATTAGTCAAACATCTAAACCTTCAGTAAATGGGGGCAATAAGAATCTAGTTAGGAGAAGGCCTAAACCTTTAACCTTAGAAGCAAGGACACAAGCTCCTAAAGTAATAGCTCCAGAAAATGATCTTTCAGATTTTGTTCCACTAAATACAGTTTATAGGGAACTAAAAGTAGATGAAGAAATGTTAAAATATGTGTCAGATAACATTAGAATCGAAATTGAGACTAAAACCATAAAGGGTAAAGAAGTCAAAGGAATAACTAACAGAACTTATTCAGCCATAAAAAGAGAAGTTAAGAGACTAAGGTCTTAAAATGTCAAGAAAAGAAATCTTTGAGTTAGTAAAAAATATCCCAACTCTAAGAAGAAGATTAACTCCTTATCTCACCGAACAGAACGATCCTTATTTTGATACGTTTTTAGCAGTAACTTGTTTTGCTCTTCCTCAAAACAATCTAGAAAAATTAGTCAAAGAAAAGTTAGAATCTGAATTATTGGAAGAATTAAAAAAATATTCTATTTGTGAAATTGGAAAAGGAGCTTATAGCAGATCTTTTAGGATATTTGGTAGAAAATATCTAGCCGTAACTGAACCAAACGATCCAGCCTATCCGGATGCACCAAGTCCAAGAGAATATGAAGGAACAGTTGTTATTGGAGAACAACTTAATCTTGAGAACTATTCAAGACACATGATCAATGGAAGAAGATTTGATATAACTTTGTCTAATTCTTTATTGGGCGATTTAAATGCAACTAATTTAAAACCTGTAAGCTATGAAAGAGGGGGTTTAGAAACAATTAGAGATATATTAACTGTTTTTTCTAAGATTACTAAAAGAGATGGGATTAGTGTTCATCGTTGCGATTATTCTATAATTCAGACACTTGTTCAAAACGGTTTTTTGGGAAAAGTAGACTTGTCTATTGAAGCCTATCTAAGGTCTTTAACGCAAGGCGGATTTATAGAAGATGAGACTATAGCCGTACTAAGAAAGACCTGATAAATCGTATCCTTCAAACAAGGAACAAAATTCTTTAATCGTGGATATGGCTGCTTACTTACTCTTACTCAGGTCTATGCTGAACTATTCTTTCTGATTCTACTTTATAAGGCATGGGAAGATGGATTGGAGTTACGCCGTTACCCGCTAAATAATTATGAATTAGTAAGGGGTAATCTAGGATTGTTTCTCTAACCTCTCCAAGTTTAGGGTCTAAACTGGCCGCCCCTATTTGTCCACTATAGTAGACTGCTGAAGGCATATTCCATGTACTAAGGTCTTTAGGGGTTTCAGAACCTCTTAAAGCGACAAGAAGATTTTCTAAGAGAGAACAAGCTCTAAGTTTGAGATCTTTGTGCTCTCTTAATAATTGTCTGTTTGTATTTACATGCTGAACTTGGTCAATTGTGCCTACGAAAAGCACTGTTTCTTTATCTTGGTCAGACATAAAAATTTTCAGAAAGACCTATTTATAAATCTGTTTAATAGAGCAGTTAGTCTTTTATACTAATTATCTTGAGCTTAATTATGGAAATTGAATCTAAAAGTGTAAATCCAACAGGGGTAAAGTTTTATGTTAGAGACGAACAAAGAGAAGTGGGAAGAGCTTATTTGTATCTTCTGTCTAATGATTTACATCCAGAACCTTTTGGATTCATGGAAGATGTTTTTGTGGATGAGTCTATAAGAGGACAAGGAGTAGGGTCTGCGCTTGTAAAAAGAGTTATTGAGGAAGCTAAAATAAGAGGGTGCTATAAGCTAATTTGCACGAGCCGTCATGAAAAACCTAAAGTGCATGAGTTGTATAAAGAGTTAGGTTTTAGAGATCAAGGAAAAGAATTTCGTATAGACTTTTAAAAATTAATTTAAGATTTTAATAAAATCTTGAGGATTGATTATCTTAATTCCTTTAAATTCTTTAATATCTAGTAAATCTCTGTCTTGACTTACTATGTAATCTGCATTAGCTTCAACTGCTGTATCAATGAACTTATTGTCATCTGGATCTGTCTTTACGGCATTGAACTTGATTTGGGGAAATACTACTGTTCCCTTAGATTCAATAAGGCTTAACCAATGAATTAGGTCTTCGTTTGACAAATTCTTTTTGAAGTTCGATAAAATTGTAGCTATTTCCTGTATTATCTCTTCTGAATATATTAGCTCGAATTTATTGTCAAACCATACATCTAATATTTTTCCAGAAGCACCTTGCTGCCAATGGATTCCAGAAACAAAAATATTAGTATCAAGAACTACTTTCACTTTCTTCTTGCTAAAGCTAATGCTTCTTCAAGATCTTTTTCAGTTATATTATGTTTCTTCGCATGCTCTCTAGTTTTTCTTAATAGTTCTAAGAATTCTTCTTTTGTTGGTGGTTGAAGTCTTTTTAGCAAGATAGTTCCGTTTTGTTCAACCACCATGAATTTTTCTCCTTTCTTCAATTTAAGGTTCTCTCTAAATACTAGAGGGATCACTATTTGTCCTCTTTCACCAAGCCTTGTAAATTCGAATTCCATATTAATCATATTAGTATGATTGTCATATTTAAATGTTTCTGTGTTCATTGGATTGCATTAACTTTACCTCCTTTATCTTTTTGAGGACTAACTGCAAGACTTCTGGATCTTTGAATAGTTCATCCATAAGATTATTTGCTTCAGACTTTTTCATATCGCTGACTAAGACTTCACTTTGCATCTTCTTATCTAAAATAAGCCCGCAGATATTACAGAAACGATTGGTGGCTACATTTACGGTTTGACAACGCATACAGTCTATTGGCTTTAGTCCTGGTTCTTTCTGAATTTCTTTTCTGATTTCTAAGCCATTAGTCTTTAGGATAGCTTCATCAGTATCCTTACCACTCATGTGAATGTAGATACTTGCCATCTTTGAGCCTTGAATCCAACCTAAATAATTTTTAAGTTGCGAGTCACTCATAACATTTGCTAACTTAGTTGCTCGTGAATGTCTTAACAAGTGAGGGTGGACATTCTTTCGGATTCCTGCTTTTTTGGCAGCCCTTTTCAATATAGCAACTATGCGAGTATAAGTTAGACAACTATTATTTTGAGGATTGTGCCAAAGATAAGATTCTGGTTCTCGATTATATGGGTGCTGATTAATCCATTCTTTTAGAAAGGGACTACTATTTATCACTAATATTTTTCTTGCTCCTGTTTTACCAGTTACTGTTAAACGCGCCCCATACTCTTCAAAAGCAACGTGTTTTATTTTCATAAGACCAACTTCTGAAACCCTACAACCAGATTCGCCTAAAGTAGCCAGTAAAGCCTTATCTCTTACTTTACCAGCACAATGGACAATATTGGTAACTTCATCTTCAGTAAGTAATTCCTCTGGAAGTTTTCTATGATTTGTTTTAATGTTAATTGTCATCCATCTTACTTCTTCTGGATATATTCCATTTTCTTCAACTCCTCTTAAAATCTTATATAATCTTCTTAGCATTATCTTGAAAGCCTTCTTTGTTTCTTCACTATAATCTGTTTGATTGAGTTCTGCAATTACTCGCATTAGATCGTCCTTAGTCGCACTTACTATCGGTTTCTTTAACATCTTGGCAAACTTCATTAGATAAAATAGGTAAACTTCTAATTTGCCAACACTAATATCTTTTGTAAGGCAATAGTCTCTGAATTTGAAGATAACTGCCTTATCTTCTATAGATATGTCTGACTCATTAATCAGTTCTAATCTTCGCCTGTATCTTTTTTCGTAGTTGTGTATATCCATTCCCTGTGTAACTTTGACGCAGCTCTTAAACCACGCCTATCGTCAGGGCGTTAAACTTTCTAGAAACGCCCGTCCCGGGAATCGAACCCGGGTCTACGCCGCGACAGGGCGTCGTACTAACCACTATACTAGACGAGCTTCTTACTTACTTAAGATGAGATAAAAAGTTATTTTTAAAGTTATCTAAATGAAACGAATGAGATTTTACATAAATCTTTATAACTCTCTTCTTGATAAGCACATTATGTCTCTTGAGCATAATTGCGGACTTGTTGTTGCGAGGACTCTTCATGACGCATATAATTTTATTTATTCTCTTCAACATAGAGGACGCGATGCTGTTGGTATTGCTGCTGTTGGGGAAGATAGAATAGATGTTTTGAAATGGACTGGAAGCGTTAGGAGTTTTGACAAAACTGATTTACATCGTCTTTTTGATGGAGTAGATTATCATACCTTTATTGCACATGTTAGGTATGCAACACGCGGAAGCAAGAATGGAGATTCTCTTCTAGAAAGTGCACATCCTGTTGTAGTGGGGGGAGAAGAACACAGAAGAAAAGACCACGTAATAATAAGAAACTGTGATGCAGTGGCAGTACATAATGGACAAGTAGCAGAAAGATACTTTGATGGAATGGACTTATCTGGTTTAAAGAGTGATGGGGACAGCGAAAAGCTACTGCATCTATATATGAAAAGAGGCATGAATGAATTGGTAAGGAGTGTCCCGGGGGCTTATACTTTGGTTGTTGCTGACCGAAAACATAGAGGGGTTATGGCTGTTAGAGACAGGACGGGAATAAAACCTGGAGTTTTAGGTTTAAAAGATACAAAATATATTATTGCTTCAGAAGATATAGCCTTTCGGGAAAATGGGGGGATAGCTGTTGGAGAAATGACTCCTGGAGTTATTTATCATCTTTCTCCTGATGGGAAATATTCTACTGAAAAAGTATCTACTCCTAATTCTAAAAGATGTTTTTTTGAATGGAATTATATTTCAAGTGCTCACTCTAATTTAGGAGGTGTAAATGTACTTTCATTAAGAAGCAAACTTGGAGAAAAACTTGCTGAAGAATTTACTTTTGAGAATGTTGATTTTGTAACTTTTGTTCCGAGGTGCCCGGAACCAGCTGCCCGGAGCTATGCTGCTGTCCTTGGAATTCCATTTAAAGATGATGTGTTTTACAAAAAAAATTCCGAGAGGGCATTCCAGGGACCTAGTGCTATGGAAAGAAAAAATTCAATTGATAGTAATTTACATTTGAAAGATGGAATTAGGGATGTAATTGGTGGAAAAACAGTTGTTGTTATTGATGACAGTACCATAAGAGGAACTAATGCCGTATGTGTCAGGAAACTCCTTTATGAAGAGGCGGGGGTCAAGGAGGCTTTTTTGCTAAATTATACCCCTCAAATTGGAATTATTGGAAGCGACGGGATTGCTAGAGGATGTGAGTATGGTGTTGATATGCCCCCTATGGAAAATGAAGACCATAAATTTATTGCGAGACGAAGAAATGTTGAAGAAATAAGTGCTGAGATTGGTATGCCTGTGAGGTTTATTTCTGTCCGCGGGATGCTGGATGTTTTTCATGGTTTTGGAATACCTGAAGAGGATTTATGTACTTTTTGTATTGGTGGAGAGCATCCTTTTAAGAATTTGGAAACTCGTGCTCTTGAATTTTAAGTAGACAGGTAAGGTTTATACAATGCCAACTGAGGTTGTCAAGCATAAACTTTGCCTCGTAGAGCAAAGTTTATATAGGATTTTAGTCTTTAGTATTTATGAAGAAGGTGATTAGTCGTATTCATGAACGTCGGTATGAAATGCGTCCTGGTGATTTGAAGCCATATGCTTTGGGTCATGCTCTCGGAATGATGAGCATGCTTGTCCTTGTTTTTTATGGATTGTTTGTCTGGTTTAGCAGTTATGATTCTACATTCATTGTTGCTAAATATCCTATTTCATTTTCATTTTTGGATTGGACTTTTCTTTTTGGTTTGGTTCAAAGTTATGTTATGTTTTACGTGTTGGGTTGGGTTTTTGCTAAGTTCTACAATAGTGTTTAATGTTTCTACTTAATCTTGGTGCTATATATTAATAAGCTTGTTTGATTTTTACTGATGATGCGTCGTTCTTATGTTGTTGCAGGAGGACTTGTAGGAATTGCTCTTTTGTATAAATCTCTTTCTGGGGGAAGCGAAAGTGCTAGACAGTTATTGAATTCTAATAATCAACAACCACAACATTCATATATTACTGCAGAAGAGACTTTGCACTCTATCTACGGTATTCAAAATGCAATAAAGAAAAGACTTGAAGAAGCTAATCAAGACACGGATAGTAAACCTACTCTACGGCGACCATTTGAGGGGCTAGTTAATTTTCTGGAATTATCTGAAGAAGAAACAAAAGAAAATATAAAACATATTGACCATTTAGTGCAAGTTGCTGAAAGTAAGTGGCTTAATCAATCTCGTGCTCAAGGATCTGGACCTGAAAAAGAATATACTTTTGAGGATATACAGAGAATTGGAAAACACTTTTTTGTTTATCAACAATATAAGCTAGCACAAACACTCCTTAAAGAAAGGAAATATATTGTTGTTAAACCTGGAATTGCAGAACCGCCTCTTCCTTCAGATATGAGTCTAGTAAATATTCAAGGATTAAAACGTAATTCAAACACTCGTTATACCTCTGATTGTAGATTTTACGATTTGTGGTTTCCTATAGAATGTGAAAAATATCCAGAATTAAATAAGGTTAGACTTAGCATACAACCTACAACTAATAAACAGATTGATGTGCTTATTGCAAAACATAATAATCATGTGGAAGAATTAAGAGTTCATAAAGTCGGAGATTATCAAAGAGCATATAAAGAATTACAGGAAATAGGCAATGATAAAACACTTGCTGTAGTAGAAAAGACACGTGGCTTTCTTGAATTACGCCCTCGCCTATTTCCAGTGGATGTAGGTATGGATTCGGTTACGGGATTATTATTTAGAAAAGCTAAATGAATATTTTTATTTAAGGAGTTCTTTCTTACATTGATTTGAACAACAAGCATGCATGTCTTTTTTGCAGTTTTGGCATATGAAAATTAATTTATTGCATGATTTTAGTTTGCAATTGCGATAAATATCGCATTCTGTTTTACAATGAGTGCAGCTGTTTAGAACTTTATTTTTATCTTGGCTAATATCCGAAGTTAGTCTATCGTCGAAAACGAAGCATTTGCCTTCCCATAAAGTATTTGGAAGTTGCTGGCAGAAATTTATGATTCCTCCGTGAATTTGACTAACGTTGCTGAAACCTTGTTGAATCATGTAAGCTGACGCTTTTTCACAACGGATACCTCCAGTGCAATAAGTTACTATTGGAGTATCTTTTGGTAAGTTTAAATTATCTACAAAATTAGGAAATTCTCTGAATGTGGATATGTTTGATAAGACTGCGTTTTTGAATTTGCCTGCTTTGCTTTCATAGTCGTTTCTAGTATCTAAAATAACTACGTCCTTATCTTGGGCGAGTTGTAAAAATTCTTTTGGAGAAATATGCTTTCCAGTATTCTTTATATCAATATTTTTGTCTAATCTGATTATCTCTTTCTTTACTCGGACTAACATCTTATTAAATGGGTCAATGATTCCAGTTTCTTCTTTGAATTCAATATCTTCAAATCTTTTATCTTTTGTTAAATTATCTTTGTATAAATCTATTTGCTCTTTTGTTCCAGAAATTGAGCCATTTATGCCTTCATTTGCTAGGATTACTTTTCCTTTTACTCCCAGCTTTTTGCAGAAATCTAGATGCTTATCTTTTAGCCCTGCTGGATTTTCTATATCTACGAATTTGTAAAACAAAATTATGTGTATTGACATGAAATAATTGAATTTTTATGGTATTTATGATTTGTGGTTTCGTTTAGTTGATTTTAAATATCTATATGATTTTGTAAGATTATGGTGGCGATTTTAGATTACTTACTTGAAAAGTGGGTTTTACCTTTTGACAGTCTTCCTGTAATTTACCAGCAGATAGTTACAGTTGCGTTTTTTATGATGCTCATTTTCTTTTATTCTATTTTTGTTTGGAAAGTTTATAAGACAATATCCCATAAAGATATTATTTCTCTTAATCTGAGACGGTATAACTCCGTTGAACATGCATTTTTAAATAAATTATTAGAGGGAATACTTTACTTTATTGAATATATAATCATATTGCCGTTCTTGATATTATTTTGGTATATTTTGTTTGCTTTAGTATTGCTATTTTTCTCTGAAAGTATCTCTTTAGAGCAGATTTTGCTTTTATCTGCAGCGGTCGTTGGTTCAATAAGACTTCTTGCATATTATAATTCTGAATTATCCTCGGAAATCGCTAAGCTCCTTCCATTAACCATATTAGCAATTACATTACTAAGTCCTAAATTTTTGAGACTTGGGGGTTTTGTGGATTCGGTGAAACAAATTCCTGAATTGCTTCTTTCTGTAGGATACGCTATATTCTTCATTATTGGTCTTGAGATTATATTGAGACTTATTGATACGATAAAAAAAATAATAACTGATTAGGCATCAAAGTGTTTCAAACACTTAGACATTATGAGATTCACTCATTCTTTCTCTTAATTGTCTTATGTGTAACTTGCCTTCTTCTTGGAGTGTCTTTTTGTTGAAGCTATCCCTTACAAGCATGTTTGCCATGAAGTCTCCTCCTAAATAAGTAGGCATGATTACATAGTCTACTCCGTTTTTATATAATTCTATTGCATTAGGTATTTGGTTAGATGTTGCTATGAACGTGCAG
The DNA here is from genome assembly GCA_964362835.1 of Candidatus Woesearchaeota archaeon. Taxonomy (GTDB): domain Archaea; phylum Nanobdellota; class Nanobdellia; order Pacearchaeales; family GW2011-AR1; genus SICU01. Next base: position 908 of record CAYIGE010000018.1, on the reverse strand, counting down.
TCTTTATTGTTTATTGATTTCATTATGTTTAGATTTGTAGAAAATTCCTGTATTGTTGATATTATCATTTTTGCAGAATTGAGATTTAGACTCTTTAGGAACTCTGAATCGTTTGCATCTCCGTAAACACAGTTAATTCTTTTTTTAGACAAGTTCATTATTGTAAGAGGATTATAATCTACAATCAGATATTTTTTCTTTGTAAGAGTGAATGCTTTTAATAAATTGAATCCTAAACGGCTGTAACCTAATAATATTATGTCATATTTCTCATGTTTCATTGTTGCAAATTCTTTTCTATTTCCATCAAATAATCCAAGGAATCTTGAAACTGATTCGTATATTGGTCTTGAGAAGTAAATTGCATAGCTACTTAGTGAAACGGTTATTAAAGTGACAAGTACAGTTAATGAGAATATTGTTATTGGGATGTGTCCTAAACTGTATCCCAGAAGTATTACAATTAAAGAAAACTCACTTACTTGAGTTAAACTTGTTCCTATCATGAAATTTGTGCGCTTTTTGAATCCGAATGAACGTGTTAAGGCCATGATTATTATTGGCTTTCCAATTAAAATGAATAATGAGAATATTGCTGCCTGTTGTAATAAAGTTGATGAAATTGGCCCAGTTAATTGAGAACCAAAGAATACAAAGAACAAGATTACAAAAAAGTCTCTTATTCCTTTAACTTTTGATTTTATTTCCAAGCTGTATTTAGAAGAAGCTATGACCATTCCTGCGATTAAAGCTCCTATTTCTGTAGATAGTCCAAGTAAATCAAATGTTATTCCTACAACTAGAGCCCATGCGACGCTTACTAAGAATAATACCTCTTGATTTTTTGCTGCTATGCTTAGTATTCCTGATAATATGTATCGCCCAAATAGAATTACTAATGCTATGAG
>CAYIGE010000017.1:0-12019 GCA_964362835.1 Candidatus Woesearchaeota archaeon | reverse complement strand
ATCGGGAAATGATATAAGTGATTATTTGCCGTATCTACTTGCTCTTTCAGAATCTAATATAAAACTTTTACCAAGTAGCTTCTTGCATATTCTGACAGATGGACAGGACCAATATTCTGAATTAGTTCAATCACAAAAAGAAAGTAAATTTTGGCAAGCACCAAACACTCCTTACGGCAGATATTACGATTCATCTTTAGCACTCTTATCTTTACAAGGAACTAGCACCACAGAAGAGTCAAACGCCAAAACTTATTTTGAAAGTATAGTAACCACAGAAGGTTGCTGGAATAACAACAATATTAGAGATACAGGTTTCTTACTTTATGCAGGCTGGCCCAGACTTGTTTCTGGAGGAGGTAGCGGAAGTGGCGGAAATTATCTAAAATGCGAACCAAGTTACAGTTGTGTCTCTTCAATATTCACTTGTAATAACATAGGTGGCGAAGTAAAAGAAGGATATACATGTACTGGAAGTAGTGTATGTTGCTCTGCAGCTCCGCCAGCAAAGGAATCATGCCCTGAACAAAACGGAACGCTTTGTTCATCAATTGAAGTTTGTTCAGGAAAAACAGTTTTATCAACAGACGGTTCTTGTTGTTTAGGAACATGCGAGATTCAATCTCAACAAAATGAGTGCGAACAATCAGGTGCAAGTTGTTTCGCCACATGTAATGAAAGGGAAAAGCAAATCTCATTATCTTGCAGTGATTCAAGCAATATATGTTGCCAAAAGATAAGTGATGATTCAACAAGCAGTGATACAAATTGGGGATTGTGGATAACCCTATTAATAATTTTAATAGCTATTGTAGTTACTGCAATAATAATGCGTGACCGTTTGAAAATGATACTTTTCAAGTCACGAAATAAACCCGGTAGTCCTCAAACTAATCAAACCTCTATGACAGGTAGACCTCCATTCCCGCCATTCAGAGGCCCAATACCTTATCCAAGAGCACAACCTAGAATAATCAACCAGCCACAACAAATGCAACAGAAAAGACCAACACAAAGTAATGACAAAGAAATGGACGAAACCATGCGTAAGCTTAAAGAAATGAGTAAGTAGTTCTAGTATTAATCACTCCCATCACTCCCCAATCTTTATATAAACTAATTCATCAATAAATTAATGAGGTGGATATTCTTATTACTATTAACTGTCTTAATTCCATTAGCATCTTCAATAAGCACGACAATGCTTCCAGTCTATCAGCCTGGAGAAACAATGATTATAGAGCTACAAGGGAATATTCTTGAACCAATTTCTCCTTCAGATATTTTATTCAAAAGAGCACATGTAGCAATTGCAGTAGATTACGACGTTAAACGAGTAGGAAATAAATATTACCTTTATGCCCAAATGCCTCTGAATAAAAATAATTACACTCTTTTCATAAACAACATAGCAACGACAGTAAATGGAGCTCCTACAACAGTAAAATATAATCAGACATTCACAGTTTCAGGAAATACAAGCGATTATTCTATAAGTCCTGGATTTATTATATCAAACAAAGATTTCATTTTGACAATAAATTCAAATTTAGACCAACCAACAACGATAAATATCAATTTTCCAGAAGAGAGAGCAGTCACGCTACAACCAGGAACTAATATATTACAAATGAAAATATCATCAGTATCTCAAGGAGTATCTCTTGCAACCCTAGGAAAATACACAGTCCCAATACAAATAACAAGTAGTTCAGCAAATCAATCCCAAGAAATCCAAATAAGCATCTCTCCCTCAACAATAAGACAGATTATTTTAGCCAACCAGCAAAAAATTTATAATTTTTCAATAATAAATACAGGGGCCATAGATGCAGACAATCTTTATTTTTCTTTTAACGAAAGTATATTTGATATAACTCCTTCAATAATTAGTTTAATTCAACCAAATAGCTCTCAACAGTTCAATTTGTCATTAAAAAGAAAAACAGGAGAATTATTAGAAAAAATATTCGTTGCAAGAAATAATAAGTTTATAGCCAACATGACTTTAGACATTTCATTTACAAATAACAAAAGCGAGACAACAAATAATTCTGTCAATAATCAGTATTACTGTTCAGAATTAAATGGGAAGTTTTGTTCAGCTATAGAAACATGTTCTACTCAAATTGTACCATCTTTAGATGGCTCGTGTTGCACTGGCGTCTGTCAGACAGAAGAAAAATCAAGCAATAGCTGGATTGTATACACTTCTGTAATAATATTATTAATTATCTTGTTCTTTATATACAGAAGTTATAGAAAAAATAAATTACCCAAACTAAACAAGTCTTCTCTATTAAGCACAATTCCTTTTAAGAAATCTCCTTAAGATTTTTTCTTGCCTTTTTTCTTTTTTACAGGTTTTTCCTCAATTCTTTTAGTCTCATTCACTTGAGGTGTTTCAAAAACTTTTTTGATATCTCCACCATTTCTAATATATTCTAATTTATTGATTAATATATCTCTTTCGCTCATCGTCCTCTTAGCAAGAGCATCATAATTATGTAACCTTGCAACAACAAAGTTAGCAAATTCATTAACTTCAAATGTGTTCAGTTTAAAGTACTCAGGTTCGTAAACTTCTATATGTGCAGGCAAATAGGTCATAATCGCATTAAAGAAAATAGGTAATGTTTCAAATCGCATTTCAACATCAGCAAATGTAGTCCATAAGTTATCCACTTTTTCAACAGGTTTAGGTTTATGAATTTCTTTGTTAAGCACGGCAACACCTTTTTCAGTACCCATTTTATCTACCAATTCAGCAAGAGCGGTCTTCAAATGTTCGGCAGGTCTGCCTAAAATCTCAATTATGAACTTAGCAGTTAAAGCAGTCATAATTCAAACAAGATAAAAAGCTGTTTTAAACCTTACTACAATATAAATAATTATAAATTGACCAAATAATTAATATCATGCATTTTAATACGCCATGCTATACTTGCGAGCATTATCTCCCTACAGTGAATTCAAAGGTAGGTTTGTGCACAATATTAGATAACTGTGCCGGACCAACCTACTACATAGAATCTTCAAGGCAACAATGTTTATTTAATTTGACTAAACCTCCAAGACAATTAACCGCAGAAGAAGCACAAACAAGAGACAAGATAGCAGATACTGAAAGACAAAGACTTTGGGAACATTGCGAAAAAGTCAAGATAGAAGTAGATTCATGGCCAGATTGGAAAAAGAGAATTTTAACACAAATAAGCAAAAATTAGTAATTTATTTAAGCACATGATTTATCTAGCTCTATGGAATCAAAAGGTTTTCTTTTTATAACTATACTTCTTATAGCAATAATAGTTGTTTTTGGATATCTCAATATTCAACAAGAATCTAAATTAAATGTAGATAAGCCAAATGATTTATGTAAAAGTATAGAATACAACGGTAAAGACAGAATAGATATTCTCTTTATTTCTTCAGAAGAAGATGCAAGGCATTACACGGAAGTCTTGTTAAACACAGAACCTTACAAAGATTATAAAAGTTATTTTAATACTTATGCTATTACAAATACCTATGTAAAATGCAAAGACTACAAAGGCATAGCAATATTATGCAACACTCAAGAGGTTCAAGAAATAGCCAAACAATGCCCGCATGATTATATTGTTGTGGTAAAAAAAGAACCTTCAAACATAAGGAGTTCAGCCTATGGTAACATATTAAGTATAAATAGTGTTCATGAAGATTCCGTGCTAATTCACGAGTTTGGGCACGCCTTCGCAAACCTTGCAGAAGAATATGACGGTGCGAAGATACCCTTTGGCTCAGAAAACTGCGTCTAATCATGCGATAAATTTAAGGGAGAAATAGACTCATGTGAATTAGGGTGTTCAGAATCAGATCACTTCAGGTCAATTCCTTCAGGAGTAATGAGAACTCTGGTAACTTCAAACTATGGGCTATACAACAATGCATTAATAACTAAACTTTTAGAGAAAAATAAGCCAAAACAGCCAACAACAACAGGAATGCTGATATCTGAAGAAATACAATGTGATAGTCCTTTAGTGGAAATAGAAGTAACTCAAACCCAAGACGGAGCAAGTGTTCAAACAGATAATGTCTTCCGAAATGGATGCGCACCGGACAATTCTGGAGCAGGCAGTTTGTGCTTCAATGATAATTGCTATCCAAGCTTCATATTTACAGACACTCAAAATACAGAGACGCAGAAAGAAATTGATGGAGAAGTATTTGTTCCAGAAGAACCATTAACATTTTACTTAGAGCAAAATCCAGCAAGTCCTTTAGTAGAAGTCACTCTCAATAAGGAGCTAATACAAACAATAAATACGGAGCAAGTAGGAGCAACAGCATGCAAAAGATGAATAAGTTGGGGCTTTCACAAGTAGTTCAAACTTCTCTACTCATATTACTTAGCATATCCGCACTGTTTGTTATATGGGGGTATGTAAAAGATTTGACTACAGGTCTTGGAAACACATTGTCCCCAGCAGTTGATTGCATTACTCAACAATCAAAAATAGAATCCGCCTGTATAGATAAAGACGGAAAAGTCCAAGTAAAATTAAATGTAATTGAAGAATTAAATATAGCAGAATTCAGGCTAAATGAAGAATTTTTTTACTGCGGTGGAAATTTATGTGCATCCTGTTCTATTTCAGATAGTGCTAAAACAATTTATTTAGAACCAGAAATACAACCATTAAGCCAAGAGAACCTAATAGCAAGTCTTAACGGATGCGCACCAGAGAGCATCTTGCTCAATCCTTGCACCTCATAATTTTCTCATAGCAATTAGTATAACAAGAAATACACATAGAGCCATAAAAAAGTATATTACAAAAACTCGTGTCTTATAGGTTGTTGTAATTTCTCCAGCATTTTCTTCACTATTGGAATTCAAAACTATTTTCTTTGGATTTTGTGCAACATTTTCCTCCGCAAGATTTACTATACTATTTTTGGTCTCGTTATTCTGTTTTGTTTTAATTATTTCTTCTTCTTTCTCATTACTGGACTTTTCCTGACTCTTATTTAATTCTTTTTCAGAACCAGAACAAGAGTTTTCTTCATTATTAGTGGAAGAAGTAAATATCCATTCACTGCTACAATAACTATATGTTTTATCTTGCTTATTATCATTAAATGGACCAACAGTATCAACAATATTTCCATCCTTCTTTAGAAATACTGTTTCATTAGAATTTCTCAACCATTGCGTTTTAAAAGTTATAACAAAAAATCCTTGAAAACTGCCGCTTAAATTTATTGGTCCTCCGCGACTAACATGATCTAAAGAGTATCCTTCAAGCGAAACAGTATATTCAGAATATAGCTCCACCCATTCAAATCCGGCGTCTTCATCTTCAGGATTTGATTCAATTTCATTTATTCTTAAAGCCCAAGAATTATCCGTAAGAATAATAATAAACAAGAAGGCCATTAGAATCACGAACAAAAATCTCATCGTGGTCGTCATTCCATATGTTATCCCTTCCCCAATAAATGTTTTCTTCACCATCGGTTCCTTTTTCAGAATAAAGTCTGAACGACTCGCTGAAATCTTTCTTAAACTTATATGTTTTTGTACTTTCATCCTTGATTGTCCAGCCAGTAAAGTCAACATCACATGAATCAATAATATCAACGTGTTCATCATATTTATTTATTTCTACAGTCAAACATTTAGAAAGAGTAGATTTCTCCCACATATTTTTTTCATTTGTTTTAGCATAATTCTCCGCTTTCTCAAAAAGCACATCTTCATTGTCTAAAACAAGATAAGTATGAGCCATTCCACGCCTTACTATTTCTAAATTTAAATATCTCTCGCCATAATACAATCTTCCAAGTGTTCTTTGATATCTATCAAGCCCAGCAGTTTCTAGCCCCACAGCACTATAGTTTGATAGAAATTCCTTTGCTAAATCTGAATAAGGCAAGCCTTTTTCAGGAGTATTTATATTTAATAAACGTATTCTTCTACCATCAGATAATTCTACAGTATCTCCATCTAAAACTCTAGAAATCTCTACTTTCTCACGAACCACGCCCCTGTCTGTAAAAAACAAAAAATTTCCCGCTATAAGGAAAGTAACCATTAGAGCAATAATTAACGAAGACTTTCTATCCATAATTTAGTTTGTTCCGATTATGCCTCTAAATTCGGCCTGACTTCCAGCAACAATTCCTTTTTTAGAAGACAATCCCCCATTAATCTCAAGAACGTAAGAAGCGTTTCCAGTAGGCGAGATTACAGCACAAGGGTCTGCTTTGCATGGAAGAGAATTTTCTCCCATAGATACAACTTTTCCATCTCTATTAATCCAAATAATATCTAACGGAATAAGAGTATTTTTCATCCAAAAAGGATAATATCCCTCTTTGTCAAATATAAAAAACATTCCAGTATCCTCGGCAAGTTCAGTTCTATACATAAGTCCTTTCTCCCTTTCTGCATAGTCATCAACTATCTCAACAAAGAAACATTCACCATCAAAACAAACTTTAGGCTCACCAGTATCATCATTTCTTTGCCAAAAAAACACAAAGGCTAAAATAACTATTATCAAAGCCACAATTCCTATTTTCAAGAATCTCATACAGTAGATTATAGGGATAAGTTTATATTTCTAAGTATTTGATAGCTTTAACTCAAAACATAAAAGACCTAATGAAAAACACAGAATACGACTTTATTATAATTGGCGCCGGTGGAGCAGGTTTAGCCGCCGCAATGTATGGAGCAAGATTAGGACTAAAAACTCTCTGCCTAGGTCATTCACACGGTTCAGAATTGCCTTTAGGTGGTGTGATTACAACAACTAACGTAGTTGAAAATTACCCGGGGTTTATTCGGCTTACCGGAACAGAGTTAGCAGATAAAATAAAAGAACATGCGCAATCTTACGACTTAGTAACGTTAAAAGAAGAAAAAGTAGAAAGCGTAACTAAAAATGATAAAACATTTCATGTAAAAACCTCAGAATCAAGTTATTCGGGAAAAACAATTCTATTTGCAACAGGAACTAAATGGAGAAAACTTGATATTCCCGGTTCAAAAGAATTTGAAAACAAAGGCGTAGTCTATTGTGCTCTATGTGACTCTCCCCTCTTCAAAAATAAAGTCGTTGCAGTAGTCGGAGGCTCGGATTCAGCGGCAAAAGATGCAATGGTAGTAGCAGAACATGCTAGCAAAGTTTACATGATTTACCGAGGCGAAAAAATAAGACCCGAGCCAATAAACTATGAAAGAATTATGAAACATAAAAAAATAGAAGTAATCAACAATACTAATGTCACAGAAATTAAAGGGAACAAATTCGTAGAGAAAGTAATTTTAGACAAACCATACAAAGGCAATAAAGAATTAGAACTTCAAGGAGTCTTTGTCGCAATAGGGCATATAATTCTTTCAGACCTAGCAAAAACCATAGGTGTAAAAACAAACGACAAAGGTGAAATAATACTTGACCACAAAACATCAGAAACAAATATAGAAGGAGTATTCGCCGCAGGAGACGTTACAGATAAACCTTTCAAACAATTAATAACGGGGGTAGCAGACGGTTGCACAGCGGCTTATTCAGCTTATGAATATATCTCTAAAAATAACCTCAAATAATCTCCACGTAAGGTTTATAAGCAGTACGTACTCAATACGTATATGGAAACAATCTCAAAATTTATCCATCAGGTGTCAAAAGGAAGCAGATTTAATCAGATTTATATTCCCAGAGAAAAAGAAAAAGAGTTTGGGGTAGGAGACACGGTAGAGGTAAGGTTGATAAAAAAAGACAATAAATTACACTACTCCAAGCACCTAAAAAAGCTTAGTGAATTTAAAGAGAGTCTAATAAGTCAAATATTTTCTTTTCTGTCTAAATATAAAGAGATTAAGCAAGTTTTCATATTCGGCTCATTTTTGACAAAAAAGATAGACTATAAAGATATAGATGTATTAATCTTTTTAGATGAAGAACTCAAGGGTTTTGACGAGAGAATATATAAAATCATAACAGATAAATTTAATCTGAACATTCATATAATTAGTGTAAAAATAGATAGATTCAAAGAAACATTAAAGATTTGCCCGATATCTAGAGGGATGCTTTACCACAATATATCAAATAAAATCTTTTCTATGCCAAATGAAACAACCGTTAATGAAAATCATTTAAGATATTTGTTAATGATGCCAGAGGATTTATTAAGAATTAGACTTCCACTGGGAAAAGTTTATTATAACTCCTTAAGAAAACTCATAACTATAGAGCATTTCTTAAAAAAAGAGGAAATTGCTCCGGATAAAATAGACTTAGAATTAGTTAAATTAATAGATGACGAGAAATTATTAATTCTTAAAGAAGATAAAAGTGTAGAAACGCCTTTATTAAAAGAATTAAGAGAAATCATAAAAAATAAGTTAATCATCATATACAAATTAATAAAAAATGGGAAAAAATAGTAATTTAAAGCAACTTGCAAGATTTATGGCTCTAGCAGTAGCTCATAAAATAGGGCAACTAATGAATCTAAATGCAATTTATGCTGAGAAATATGAAAAAGAGTATAAAAATTTCATGGAGCAAGCTAAAAACATCAAGTCAAGAGAAAATTGGAATAATGCGAACAAAGAAGAAATAAAAAAAGAAGTAAAAAGTGAAACAATAAAAGAATTGAAGAGAAAATCACACATAGATGACAAAAAATTTGATATTATGGATAATGAAATAGCTTTATCTCTAAAAGAACTAGGTTTTTAACAGGTAGAACTTCAAATAACATCATTTATACCATTCATATCATTCAAATCAAAAAATTGCCCAAATTTCTTTCCATTAACTTTAGCATTCTTTAGATTTACTACCCAATTTGCTCCAGAATCTTCTAATTGATCAGGGTCAAGAGGATTAAGAAATATCCACCCCTCTCTATTAAAACGTGCAGCTACAACAGGAGTAATCCCCATAACTTCACAAAAACCTATGAATTCTTCAATTTGTTTTTTAGTAATATATATTCTAGGGCTCTTACTTGACTTAGCCTCCACAGCATAAGCTTTTCCATTTTTCCCAGCAATTAAATCACAAAATGTATTCTCATTTACCCCGCTTCCAGCAACACGAGCAGCTTTCCAAGTATTATCCGTAAATAACTGTAAAAGCTCGCGTTCAGCACGTGAGCCCTTTGATTTGTTTGACACACAATCCCTAACCTCTTAAGGTTTTTAACCTCTCCGATAAAAATTAGACTTATCAGCCAAAGAATTCTATAAATCTCTTCCAAAACCCTATATCTTCAGAACCTGAATTTTTAGAACCCAAATTGTTTCCGCTTCCGCTCCTATCCTCATTTTTCTTAGATTCCGAATTATTTTTCTTAGATTTAGAATTGTTTTTATCAGAATCATCGTCTTTTTTATCTCTCTGTTCCTTAAGCTTGCCCTTTCCAATTTGTTTTTCTTCAATAGCCAGATTAACTTTTGAATCAAAAGACCTGTTTGTTCCTATCCTCAATGTTAAATCTCCGCTCCAAACAGCAAAACCGGTCTGATATGTAGAACCTCTATTAAGAATCAGCGTACCTGAAACAGAACCATCTCCACCACTCACGTTAAATATTTTTTTGGTCGCAGTATTCTCTGTAGATTGAATCTTAAGCTTCAACTTTCCAGCCTTAAGCCATCCCTTTGAAATTGTCTTATTATCGCTATAACCACTAACCAGATGAATCTGCAACAAAGCTCCTTTTTCTCCGGCAATAATCCAGCCACTCCCAGTTGAAACAGTTCTATTCAAGTATCTAACCTTTTCAGTCTCAATTTCAGTTTCCGCCTGAACAATATCGGAATCGCTAATATCATTACTATCTGATAAATCTGCAGAATCTTGAGTACCAAAAACAGCATCCATAGAATTACCTTCTGCTTTAGCAAAGTTAAATCCGACAATTAAGATAAAAATACCGAGAACAGCTATCAATAAAATATTCCTTGTTTTCATAGATTTAAGCAAATGAATGGTAGTATATCAATATTCCCATTTTCAATTAAGGTTTTAAATAAGCTCAACTTTTTAAGTCTCGCTATTAGTTGGCAAAAAATTCTTTTGAATTCTTATTTTTTGATAGATATATTATAATGCCAATTACTATTATGATTTTTATTACTGGAATAATATAGATAAGGGGGAATGCAATTAATAATATAAATAATGCCTTAATAGAAGATATCCCAATAAGAATGACTGTTACTAGTTCTAACGTTCTAGCCCATTTCCTACCCTTAAGCAAGAATATTGTGCTAATGATAAGTAAAACTGAAACTACGATTAATGGAATATAGTGATAAGCAAACATAACCATCGCTAAAAAAATATCGACAGCTGAAAAAAAAGAAGTTATTAGAGGTGCTTGCCATAATTTAAAAATTAAAGACAAAAAAATCAAAATAAGGTTTAAAGAACAAACCAGATCAACTCCTAAAGGTATTTTTTTCTTTATAGAATCTTTTCCAACCATTCTAATAAGCTTAATATAGCCATCTTTAAATAACTTATCTATGGTAAACGAAAAAACAATCAAAGAACTGTTAGAATTTGGAATAATAAACATAGACAAACCAGCAGGTCCAACAAGTTTTCAAGTCTCACAATATGTAAAAATCGCTTTAGGATTAAGAAAAACATCTCATCTAGGAACGTTAGACCCGCAAGTAACTGGTGTTCTTCCAGTTGCCCTTAACAGAGCATGTCGTCTGAATGAATATTTGATGCACAGAGATAAAACTTATGTTGGAATAATAAGAGTTCACACAGAAATATCTAAAGATGGATTGCAAGAAATAGCAAACGAATTCCTAGGTAAAATAATTCAAATGCCTCCAGTACGTTCACGTGTCAAGAGAGCAGAGAGAGTTAGAGAAATAAAGACATTCAAAATTATAGAAAAACAAGGAAGTGATTTTCTCTTCATTTCACAAGTTCAGGCAGGGACATACATTAGAAAATTATGCGACGATGTGGGTAAAAAAATAAGTGGAGCCCATATGCTTGAACTTCGCAGAACTCAAGCAGGTATTTTTCATGAAAATAAATCAATAAATCTTTACGAATTTGACCGCATAGTAGGGGAATACAAAAAAGGAAATGAAAAACCCATAAGAGATGCAATAATCCCAGGAGATATTATTTCAGAAGTGTTAGAGGTAATAAAAATAAGAAAAGATGTAGTGAAAAAAGTTTTTACCGGCTCACCAATATTCAAATCATTCCTAGCAGAAGACACCCCTAAAGATTTAGTAGAAGGAGATAAAGTAGCCGTATTTGCAGACAATCAATTCATAGGGTGCTATAATTACATAGGTAAAGAAGACTTAATAGCTAAAGCTGAATTTGTGTTTAATTAACTTTTTTTAAAATTAACTTTCTCACCAAAACTTTAATAGAATATAATAAAATTACAAATAATACTATAGAAATCAACGCCCAATTAATATTTTTATACACCTCAACAAAACTAGAAAAGCCTTTTCCAACTATCCAGCCAGCAATACCGGCAAATGTTAATAAAATTAAATTAGAAATGATATCATATACCAAGAAAGTTCTAATTCTTAAATGATGTTTAGTTGCAAGGTAAATAAATGTAACATGCTTAGTAGCAAAAACAGTCTTACTGAAAAAGATAGTAAGGAAATAGTTTTTTGAAGCCAATCTATGAATAAAACTCTTTACAACCACCTTATCATTATTTTTTATTTTCTCAGTCTTTTTTCTTAAAAATTTCTTCCCTAAAATAAACCAAATTGCATCCTCAATCACAGTACCTAAGAAAAAGAAAATAAATGCTATCCAAAGACCGGACAAATCTCCTTGAGCAGCAAGAAATGTAAATCCTGCAAATAATTCCCATCCTGCAACTAAACCCCCAATAAAAGCTAGAATTGGCGTATAGCTCCCCACAAATTTAGCAATCACATTAATCAAATTTAATGGGTCCATAAATAGTATAAAAATAAGTCCTTTAATTAGTTTAG
>CAYIGE010000016.1:0-12031 GCA_964362835.1 Candidatus Woesearchaeota archaeon | reverse complement strand
ACTCTTTCCCTACACGCCGCTCTTCCGATCTGCGTTAGATCATCTTCACTTCTCTCTCCAGTGTCTAAAGTTATACTAGGTCTTACTGTTACAGAAGGAACGAGTAATAATGCAATTACTGCCCATTCAGGTCTTGCAGTTTTTGGATTTATTCCTGTTTTCTTTAGTTCATCATCGGAAATTTTAAGTAATCTATCTCTGATTTCAATAGGACTTAATCTTTTCTTACCTATATTGAAAGTACTAGGTTTTTCTAATTTTATTCTATCAATTGTTTCACTACAGTGAGGGCATTTTTTAGCGTCTCTGGATTTTTTAGCTCTTTCAGAAGGAGTATATTCTTTTTGTTTTTCATCTGAAAGTGTTAATTTTCCACAGTTTGGACAATAACTTCTTAGACAGTGTTCTACTAATTGGATGTATTTTATATGAAAAATAGGTCTAGCAAGTTCTATACTTCCTGGGTGGCCTGGACATTCCTTTACTCTTTTTCCACAGGTTCTACATCTTACTCCAGGGTCTATTGCGCCTAGTCTAAGATCCATTAACCCTCCATCTACTGGGAAGCCATCTATATCATATAACTCAGGTGTAACTATTTTTGCTGAACTTAATTTTTTTATTTGTTCAGGACTAAGTAAACTAAATGATAATGATCTTACTTGCTTTCTGAAATTATCCATCTTCATTTTTATCTCTCGTATTTGTTTTTCAACGTAAATTTAGTTATTATTCCAAGTCCAAGTAGTTCGTCTACAAGCAACTTGAAAGCATAGGAAATCTCAACTGGGTCTGATTCATTACTTCCACACAATTGACAAGGAGTTTTGTTTCTTATTATATCTTCATAAGTCATATTTCCACAATCTTTACATATATAGATTATTGTTTTATCTGAACTATATCTTTCTTTTAATAGTAATGAGGCTCCGTGTCCTGCCAAAGCTTGTTGCTCCATTTCTCCAAGTCTTAACCCTCCGCCTTTAGATCTTCCTTCTATAGGTTGTCTTGTTAATAGAGCTACTTTTCCTGATGCTCTTGCGTGCAAAAGATTCTTTACCATTCTAACTAATTTTAGATAGTACATATTTCCGATGCATATTTCAACTTGCAATCTCTTTCCACTTACTCCATCATATAATGTTTCTTTTCCATTTGTTTTGAATCCCATTTCTTTTAATTGTTCTTTTAGTTCGTCAACTTTTACACCTGTGAAAGGGGTTCCATCAACTATCTTTCCACTTACGCCTGCTGTTTTTCCTGCTAGTAATTCAATTAAGTATCCTACTGACATTCTGCTAGGGATTCCATGAGGGTTGAATATTAAATCAGGTTTTACTCCTTTTCCTGTGAATGGAATATCTCTTGGGTCTGCTATTAGTCCTATTACTCCTTTTTGTCCGTGAGGAGCAGAATATTTGTCTCCTGGTTCAGGAAGCCTTTGGTCTCTTGTTCTTACTTGAACAACTTTATTACCTTCACCGTTTACAGTAATAAATACTACATCTATAACTCCTTGTTCTTCTTGTCTTATTGCAACAGAAGCTTCTTTTTTTGACTGGATGCTAATATCTTTTGCTTCACTTAAGAATTTAGGAGGAGTTAATCTTCCTATTAATACATCTCCCGCGCCCATGTATGATTCTGGATAAGCTATTCCGTCTTCTTCAAGGAATCTATATGACTTTTCTGTTCTGTATCCTGAGACATCTTTGTCAGGTATAACTATTTCGTCTTTTAATCCTCCGGCATAATGAAGCTCTGTGGCAATGTAGGGTCTAAAGAATGTACTTCTACCCATGCCTCTGTCGACGCTATCTTTGTTCAATATGATTGCATCTTCCATATTGTATCCTTCGTAAGGCATTATTGCAACTATCAAATTTTGTCCTGCAGGATAAACTTCTAAAGTGTCGTAAATGAAACTTCTAACTAAAGGTCTTTGAGGATAGTGCAAGATTGAAACGTTACTGTCTAACCTTACAAGATAATTAGCAGCATATATTCCAAGACTTTGTTTTAGAGTTTTACTTCCTTTGTTAAGTCTTGAACTCTGGTCATGGTTTGCAAAAGGAACTAAACTTGTAATTAAACCGAAAAGATCAACAGGATGTATTTCAAGATGAGTGTTTTCTGCAGTTAATTCTTCGCTTTTTGCGGCTACAAATGCATTGTCTTCTTCAGCGGCATCTATATATTCAATCACTCCTTCGTTAACAAGATCTTTCCAAGTGATTTTATTTTCTCCTAACTCAAGTAAATGTTCGTCTTTGAGTTTGCTTACTCCATCTTCTACTACGATTACTGGTCTTAGAACACGTCCAACTTCAGTCGATAATGTAACTTGATCTAGAGTTTCATCTATTCTTACACTTAATTCTCTTGGTATTTCTCCTCTTCTTCTTATAGCTCTGATAGTTTTTGTGAATGAAATAGGATCTGAAGAAAAGCCAATGAATCTACCGTTGAAGAATACATCCTTTCCTTTTTCGTTTTGAAGTCCATTATTTTTGAAACTTTTTATTATTGATTTTTCATCGAATCTTACGTCAGTTGAGATTTTAGCCATAAGTCCTAAGTTCTTTCTTAGACCTATTTCTATTCCCTCAGGAGTTTCAGTTGGGCAAAATCTTCCGTAGTGTGTTGGGTGAAGTGTTCTTGCTGCGAAGTTCTCTTGTTCTCCTGGAAGAAGACTCGTAACTCTTTGTAATTGAGATAAAACTGCAAGATAATTGTTTTTTTCCATGTTTTGTGTTACTCCTGATTTTTCTCCAATCCAGCTTCCTGTAGCGATTGCACTTTCTATTCTATGAGAGAATAGAGTTGATTTAGAAATGGTTTTTAGAGAGTAGAATTTCTTTCTTTTTGAAACTTTTTGAAGGGAATATTGTATATCTCTTATTAATATCCCAAAATTAACTCTGAATAAATCAGCCATTAAGTCTCCTGATAATTTTACTCTTTTATTTCCATAATGGTCTTTATCAGTCCTTATTTTCTTATTTTCTTTTGATCTTAAATATAGTCTTATAAGTCTGCATAATGTGGATGCTTTTTCGTTTCTTGATTCTTTATCTGTACCTATATGGGGAAGGAAAAAAGAGTCTATTTTTTGTTTTACTCTTTCTAAAATCTCTTTTTTTGTTCCTTGAATGCCTGATTTTTCTGCGATATAGAGCATGGCATCTTCAGAATTCTGAAGTTTTGTATATTCGTATAAGTTTACAATAAGACAGTCGTTTTCATAGTCTATATTTTTGGCTATATCAGCTTCTTTTACTATTCCAAGGGCCTTTAGTAATACTATTGCAGGGATGTTTCTTAGTCTGCTGAATGTAAGTTCAAGTATTCCTTCATTGGTTTCTGATATAGTTGTAGGGATTCTGTATGATCCTCTTTTAGAAAATACTCTTAGCGTCAGACCTAGTCTTCCTTCCTCTATAAATGGTTGGTTTGGAGCAAGATCCTCTGACATTACAATAACTCTTTCATTTCCGTTTATTATGAAGTATCCTCCAGGGTCTAGTGGATCCATATAATTGTTTTTTAGCTCTTCTTTATTCATACCATTAGTAGTACATATAGAACTTCTAACCATTATAGGTATCCTTCCTATTTCTACTTCAGCATCATCTGTTTGTTCGCCATATTTTACACTTAAATCTACATAGATTGGGGCTGAATATGTAAGGTTTCTTATTTTTGCAGTCATCGGGGTAAGAATGCTTGAACTACCATCTGCTTCTATGATGTTTGGAGAGCCGAATTTAACTCTACCTATTTTTATCTCCATATCTTCATAGTTTAAGGATTCATTAATTTCATTTACTATGTTTTGGAGTTTATTTTCTATAAAATCGTTAAAAGAAAGAATATTTGATTCAACGAGAGAGTGCTGTTTAAGGTACTTTTCTATAAGAATATTTTCTTTTTTTACCATTTTTATACAACTACTCTATAATATACGTTTATCTTTTCATTGTCTTCTCTTTCTATTTTAAAAACACTGCCTTTTTCTGTTCCTTCTGATAATGCAGGGTCTCCAAGCTTAATTATTGGAAGTTGAGATAGAGAAATATTATATCTTTCAAGTAGTTTTTTTACCTCTTCAGGCTTCAATTTTGTATGTTTGGGCTGTAATATATGCATCGGAGTTCTCGTGAAGTATGAAATTTTATTTCTACTAGCAGATAATAAATGAAGTGTATAAAACTGGCTTTTTAAATCTTTCTACCTTTTTGTTTTTTAATCATTTTGGAGATGTTCTTTAATTATTCATTTGTTTTTTCTTTTTTGAACTTATTATATTTTATTTTTTTTGAAATTAGAGTTATTTTTATATTTGTTTAAGTACTAAATCTAAATTTATGATAGAAATTATTTCAATTTAAGAAATGATATCTAATTTAAACGGCAAAGATAATTTAAGTTCTTCCAAATTTTTGGTCCTCTTTTTAAAGCTAAATATTGCGATACCTTTAACTTCATTTGTTTTCTTGTCAATAATTTTGAAGATACCATTACCTATATTATCAAAGTAAGAGTTTGATATATCTGCGTTAGTTATTTCTAAGTAATCGCCTTCATCGTCATAATAAATATTCATTTTATTTTCCATTTTGATCCTGTTATTTTATTTGTAAAAAAGGATGTTATAACAAAGCCTTTACCGTTTAAATATTTAACTGAAACTAAAAGGTATTTTTCAGTAGTTTCATAATTTTTAAATTCTTTATAGAAGTATAAGACGCTTTCGTCATCTTCAGACATTATCGTAAGTGGTTTCTTTAGAGTTAGTTGAATATCTTCTAAGTTTTCATGCATATGTGGATGTTTCTGGATATGCTTCCATCTTTCTTTTGATAAATGAACTTTCTTACCTAATGAATCAACAATTTCAAAAATAATATCCATTGAGAAATAAAGTTTTATTGGTTTATAATATTAATCTTCTGATTGCTGAGTGATTTGAAAAATAATTATCTATTTTATAAATTATAAGATACTATTCTGGAATAATCTTCTTTGTGGTTCCAGCCCGTTGATCTTAATAAACATAAGGGAAATTTATTGTCTATTGAAATTTTAGCAATATCTATTACTAAATTTGCAATTTCTCTAGCTTCTTCAACCTGAGATAATTTTTTAATTTCTGAGGCGTTTTTATCTGAACCTCTATTATAAGGAGCATTTATTATTAGTGAGGTATTAAGTCTTTCAATCATTTTTTTAAGGTCTTTCTTTTTATCTAACCCAAATATTTTTTCTATAATTTCAGTTGTTGGAGAAGTGTAAAAGATTCCTCCATGAGAATACTTAAAGGTTTCTTTACGAGTACGAGTAAATTTACCTATTCCAATATAATCATAACTTCCTTTAAGAACTTCCATTAGTTTATCGAAATTAGCTTCAAGGGCAATTGGGAAATTGTCATAAATTCCAAATTCTGCAGTTAATCTAGAAATCTTTCTTCCAGTACAATCTACAAAATCTACAAGGTCATTAGGGCATTGCTGCAAGCCTTTTAGGTATTCTTCTAACTCCATAATTTTACTTAGTTTTACAACTTATAAATGTTTCTACTTTATAATAACAAAGATAATCCTGACTGCTTACTAGACTAGAGTGATTTAAACAAACCCCGTTATTACATAAATGGTCCCGACGGGATTTGAACCCGCGACACCTTGGTTAAAAGCCAAGTACTCTACCAGGCTGAGCTACGGAACCTTACGAATGTGAGAAAAAGTTGTTATTTAAATCTTCTGCCTATTTTATACTCTTTACCAATATCTTATTATTTTATTATCTATAGGGCTAGAATAAACTGAAGCGATTAAAGTTCTTGAAGATTGACTAAATATTTGCTCGGAGATTCTACGAAAATGATTATGAATTTCTAGGAGCGGCTTTTCCCATGTAAACTTTTCTTCATCTCTTCTATTGAGACCAAGACTTGCGTAAACTTCATCGAAAGAACTTATAAAACCAAGAATAGGTTTATCACTTTTGTAACTTTCACTGTTATCTATATATGGTTTGTCATCAAAACCAGAAAATACTATAAAATTTCTTTTGTCTTGGCTCGTAAGGATTTTAACTCTTGTAACGGCAGTGTTTGCAAATATCTTTGTATTTTTAATATCAAATTCGTGTTTTCTTTCGTTTTTCATTCCAAATTTGTTTAGTGTTTCAAGTACTGATACAGCAAAACTATCTTCAATGGTATAAAACGGCATGATATTATCAATAAATAATGCCTATAAAAAACTTACTAATTCTAGTTAAAAATTTTCTTCTATTTTATCAATTAATTCTTTTTTAGATAAATTTCCGACAACTACTTCAACTTCTTTTCCACCTTTAAAGAACATTATTGTTGGAATACTCATAACTCCGAATTTTTGTGCTAATTCATTCTCTTTGTCCACGTCTACTTTTCCAAATTTTATATTCTTTTTTTCTTTGGCTAAACTTTCCATAATAGGAGATATTATTTTGCATGGATTACACCAATCAGCGTAAAAATCAATTACCGCAGGTCCTGCTTTGATAAAAGTATTAAATTCTTTTTCTGTAAGTTTTTGTATGTTTTCCATTACTAAATTAAATTTTTAGAGTTAATAAATATTTGCTGTAAAAATAAGTTTGAAATTATTTAATTATAGTATAAGTAGTAATTACGGCTGTTTGAATAATCATTGCTATTATTTTCTTTTGGCTTATATGGTTTAGTTTCAGTAAAGAGACATCTATCTTTGCATATTTCAATTTTGAGAGGTGCTCCTTCTTCATCTCTGTTAGTTTCTACTCTGCACATAAAATTACTATAAAAAAAGAGGTATAAAAAGCTTTAGTTTTGTGGGAATGAGTGGTGAAATTATCGTATAGTCTTATTAGGAAGTTTTTCCAAGAATTTCTCGAATGCACCAATATATTCCTTTCTTTTACCTAAATCCATTTCGTCCATTACCTGTTTTTTTGTAACAGCCGTATTTATCCCTCTTCCTAGAAGATAAAGACAAGCGCCTAGTGCAAATATCCCTGCTCTTTCTCTAGAAATATCTGCTTCAAGACCAGTGTATCCTATGAATCCTCCGGCAATTTCAGCTCCATATCCAATTAATCTTCCACAGACGTCAAAAGTATTCATATAAGCACAAATTTTTGACATTATTTAAAATTAATTAGCTTAGAAAATAACTATTCTCCGCAGCCGCTTCTTTGTGTTTGATTGCAGCTTGTACAACGAATTGCACAGTTGCCTATTCTTTTTGCTGGACCGCCACATAATCCACATACTAGGCCTTCATTTCCAAATTCACTTAACATTACCTGCTCTTCGGCAACATCCTCTTTATTTTCAAGATCTTTCTCTATTTCTACTTTAAAGTTTTCAGTAATTTGTCCAAAGTTACTAAGCATGAATTGGGAAACGTAATCTACAATTGATGAAGCGGTTCTTATTGGATTTATCTTTTCATCTATAGCTCCTCCACCCTGATTTTTCACAAACCCAGAAGGTTCGAATTTTTGATGTCTGAATTTAGAAAATAGGTCAGTTACAGAGGCGCCGTATTGTAGATTCATAGAAATAGATCTTGCCCAGGCATCCATTAGACCTCTTATTGTTGATCCTTGTTTAGCCATTGTAACAAAAATTTCTCCTGGTTTTCCATCATCATATAATCCTACTGTGAGATAACCATCATGTCCTGCTATTTCAAATTTATGAGTTATTGATTTTCTTGTCTGAGGCATAGGCACTCTTTCTTTGAATACTATTTTTTCGGCTTTTTTAACCATTTCACCTTCTGTTTTTCTCGTGTTTAATGGTTGAGATCTCTTACTATTTTCTCTATAAATTGCAACTGCTTTTAGTTTCTTTTCCCAGGCGTATAGATAGGCATTTGCAATTTCTTCTACAGTTGAATCTTCAGGCATATTGACTGTTTTGCTTATTGCTCCAGAAATAAAAGGTTGACATACTGCCATCATTTCTATATGGGCCTTGTAATTAATTGCTCTCTTTCCTTTTGCAGGTTTGAATGCACAGTCGAATACAGCAAAATGTTCTTCTCTTAGATTAGGAGAACCTTCGATAGTGTCATTTTTATCTATATACTCAATTATTTCTTTTATTTCTCTTTCATTGTATCCTAATCTTTGAAGTGCTAATGAAACTGAGCGATTTACTATTTTTAACATGCCCCCGCCACTTAATACTTTATATTTAACAAGAGCAATATCTGGTTCAATACCAGTTGTGTCGCAATCCATCATGAAAGCTATTGTTCCAGTAGGCGCGAGTACGGTAGTCTGTGAATTTCTAAATCCATATTGTTCTCCTATTTCTAAAGCCTCTGTCCAACAATCCCATGCTACGTTTACAAGATCGCGCAAATCTGAAGGTATTTTTTCAACATCAATGTCTTTTACATGGTTTCTGTGCATATTCATAACTTGAAGCATTGAATTTTTGTTTTCATTGTAAGCGGGGAATGAACCTACCATTCTTGCTAGTTCAGCACTTGTTTTGTATGCTTCCCCGCACATAATTGTCGTTATTGCAGATGCAACAGCTCTTCCCTCTTCAGAATCATAAGGCAGACCAAGAGACATTAACAATGCTCCGAGATTTGCGTATCCTAAACCTAGAGTTCTAAATATATGAGATCTTTCTGCTATTTTTTCAGTTGGATAACTTGCCCCATCTACAATTATATCCATTGCAGTTATAAAGTATCTAACTACTTTTTTGAAACCTTCAACATCAAATCCACCTTCAGCAGTCCTGAACTTCATTAAATTTATAGATGCTAAATTACAGGCGGTATCATCTAGAAAGACATATTCGCTGCAAGGATTTGTTGCATTAATTCTTCCAGAATTTTTACATGTATGGTATTGCTGAATTACACTATCACATTGTATTCCTGGATCTCCGCAAATCCATGTTCCTTCTGCTATTTTATTTAGAAGTTCTTTTGCTTTGAATGTTTCGCATAGCGCTCCGTTAGAAACGAATTTAGTCTGCCATTCTCCATTTCTTTTTACTGAGTTCATGAAATCGTCAGTTACGCGTACACTCATGTTGCAATTTTGGAAGGCTATACTTCCATAGGCTTCTCCATTCATTCCTCCAGAATAACCTTGCTCAATTAATGCCCATGCTTTTTTCTCTTCTTTTTGTTTAGACTCTATAAAATCTAAGATATCAGGATGATCTATGTTTAATATTTCCATTTTTGCAGCTCTTCTTGTTTTTCCACCAGACTTTATTATTCCAGCGTAGGCGTCATATCCTCTCATGAAACTTACTGGACCTGAGGCTCTACCTCCGCCCGTTAATTTTTCTCTACTTGATCTTATAGGGGATCTGTTTGTTCCTGTGCCTGATCCTGCCTTGAACAAATTAGCCTCAGCAACCTGAACAGCCATTATGGATTCCATATTATCTTGAATGCTTAATATGAAGCATGCAGAACATTGAGGTCTGTCCATTCCTTTTGCAGGTTTGAATACAGATTGATTTGATTCATCCCAGGCATATGCAGAGACTCCTCCTGCTTCTTTATTATACTCATTAATGCCTGCATTAAACCATACAGGAGAATTGAATACACAAAGTTGATTGAGACATATTGAGGCAATTTCGTCTTGTAATATGATGCTTTCACTCTCAGGGAAATATCCTTGTTTTAGTGCTTGTCTTCCTATATATCTTGAGACTCTGCCTATTATTTTTTCTACACTATCTTCTCTTTCTCCTTTTGCTTGGTCGCCCCAGAAGTATTTACTTGCTACTACTTTTATTGCTAAAGAACTCCAAAAATCTGGTCTTTTTACGTTTGGTTGAGTAAAGATGAGTTTTCCTCTATCATCGGTCACACTTACATTTTCAGAAAGCCATTTTATAGGTAAACCGTGCATGTCGAATAAGAAAGGATTTTTTCCATGCTGTGTAAAGTATCTGTTCATAGGCATTGGAATTTTAGTCGTTGACTCTATTTTTTGATTATATATTGGTTTGTTTTGATAATTACCATTATCTCCATTGCCGTTTTCGTGACTACCATTTGTATATTCATTCATTTTGTTATGAGTCCCTTTATTTCTTTTTTAAAATCGTCTAAATCTGCAAAATCTTTGTATACAGATGCAAATCTAATGTATGCTACCTTATCAATTTTTTTTAATTCTTTAGCAACCTGCAAACCAATAAAAGTAGTTTTTACATTCTCTCCCTTTCTTATTTTCTCCTCAATTTTATTAATCATTTTTTCTATCAATTCATCACTAACGGGTCTTTTTTCACAGGCTCGAAGTATTCCTCTTTTTATTTTTTCACGATCAAACTCTTCCCTTGTTCCGTCTTTTTTTATGACCCGAATTTCCGCTTTTTCTACAGATTCTTTTGTGCTAAATCTTTTAGCACATTTCAGGCATTCTCTTCTTCTTTTTATAATGCTTTCTATATTTCTTTTGTCAACAACTTTGCTATCTTGATTCAGGCAGTAAGGGCAAAGCATATCGTTTTCGTTCTCTTTATTTTAACCACAACCTATTGTGTTTTTATTCTATATACCTACAATCTGTTGTGTTATATCTAAAATTATTCATAATCATATTTAAACATTTCTATATAAAATTTATTCCCGTCGAAAAGCACACGGAAATAATTTTCTTATTTTTAGAGTGACGAAAAGCTATCTTATCCATTCTTGTAAACTGGTTCTAAGATTCTTATCGCCTCTTCTGAGATTTCCAATGCATTCCTTGAAAAAATTATCTGCATATCTGATAAATGCAAATAACACTCTTTCTTTTTCTTTGAGGTAACGATCATTATTTGGAGCATTTTCTATTCCTTGTCTGGATAAATGATAGTGAACCTCATCTTCTAAAAATCTTGTTAAGGCTTGACCAGTATAGGTTTGCCAAATGATGCCATTTCCTTCCATACACCATTCTGTATAAACTCTATACGCTATCATATGGACTAGGCTTTCTTTTTTATTTATTGATCCATTTGATATCAGAATATCTTGAGCATGTAGTAAATTTGCTTCGTCTTTATTAGTTATGAGTCCCATTGTATTAAATTAGAGTTTGAATGGTTTTTAAAAATTATGCTTATAAAAAATGCATAATCTAAAACGACCTTAATCTTTATAAGTACAAGGATCCTTTTGATAATATGTTCAATAGTCTAGCCGCTCAGCTAAATGTTTCTCCTGAAATTTTATTTATATTAATTGTCTGGACTATCGTGTGGAAAGGTTTGGCTTTGTGGAACTCTTCAAGACTGAATCAACCTATATGGTTTATCCTATTATTAGTCATAAACACTTTAGGTATTTTAGAGATAATTTATTTGATTTTATACTCTAAGCATTTTGTTAAGACGAAGAATATGAAAGAAGATAAATCAAAAATTAAGAAAAAAAGGAGAAGAAAATAATGCAAACGAAATTTAAAAGACATGCTAAAGTAAGGCTTTTGGTTGATGCAGATTCAGAATACGTTGAATATCATAATGCTGAAGAAGAACTTGAAAATCCTGTTAAAATAAAGAAAGGAATGGAAGGAAAAATAAATATGATTTTACCAAACGGTCGATATCATGTTGAAATTATAGACAAAAAAGGAAATACTGTTGCTTATGTTCCTCTGGATGAAGAAAGTTTAGAGGAAATAAATTAAAATTATTTTTTAAGTTTTTTTCTTTGTATTTAAATATTTTATAACTTCAGGCATTTTATTCTCGTTAATATCTCTTTGAGTTCTTTCTCTGCATTTATTCTTGGTTGGATCGTATAATAAGAATATAGTTTCTTCATCTTTTCTTAATTCAATTTCTATAGTATACCCGCTAACTCCTCCTCTATCTTTTCGACTATGTTCAGAAAATCCTTTGTTAGTGTACTCTGTAAGTTTATCGTTTAAATTTTTCATCAAAAAGTCTTTAAAATGTTTTATAAAATTTACTTTTTAAGCGCTTTCAGCCCTTTTTCTGTAATCTTGACTA